>JABFRW010000007.1 GCA_013140805.1 Candidatus Eisenbacteria bacterium | reverse complement strand
TCGCGGCTCACCTGGCGCGCGCGTCGGTGCCGGCGTCCGCCACGGTTGCCGCACCCGCCACGCGCGGCTAACGTGGCCGCCGCTTCCCGGCGTGGTCTCGCTTCCCCATTCCGATCCGGAGAATTCGAGTGCGCATCCTGGTGACCGGTGGTGCAGGCTTCATCGGCTCGAACGTGGCGGACCGCCTGATCGCGCTCGGCCATGAAGTCGCGATCTTCGACGACCTGTCTTCGGGGTTTCGCGAGTTCGTGAATCCGAGTGCGCGGCTGTTCATCGGCGATCTGGCCGATGCGAACGCGGTGGAGCGCTGCGTGTCGGAGTTCCGGCCCGAGATCGTGGATCACCACGCCGCCCAGATCGACGTGCGCAAGTCCGTCTCGGATCCGGTGTTCGATGCGCGTGTCAACGTGCTCGGCACACTCGGATTGCTTCAGTCGTGCTCGCGCAACGGCGTTCGCAAGTTGGTCTACGCCTCGACCGGCGGAGCGCTGTACGGCGAGGGCCGGCAACTCCCGGCCACCGAAGATCATCCGATCAATCCCGAGGCTCCGTACGGAGCGAGCAAACATACCGTCGAGCACTACCTCTATATCTGGAAGCTGCTGCACGGTCTCGACTACACGGTGCTGCGCTATCCGAACGTCTACGGGCCGCGACAGAATCCGCACGGTGAAGCCGGAGTCAACGCGATCTTCATCGGACTGATGCTCGAGGGCCGGCGTCCGCGCATCTTCGGCACCGGTGAACAGGTGCGCGACTACCTGTACGTCGACGACGTGGTGGCTGCGAACGTGCTCGCGCTCGCGCAGGCGAGCGGAGAAATCATGAACATCGGGACCGGCGTCGGCACGTCGGTACTGGACATCGTGCGCGAGATCAATCGCATTCTCGGCACCACGATCGAACCGCAGTTCGAGGACGCGCGCGCCGGGGAAATCCAGCGCATCTACCTCGATGCCGCGCATGCACGGTCCGTAATGGGCTGGACGCCGCAGGTGTCGTTCGGCGAGGGCCTGCGCCGCACGGTCGAATGGTCGCGCGTCCACCCTCTGCCGATCCGGCCGGCCGCCGGCGGCTGAGCCGGGCTCAGCGCAGCAGCCGCACCGTGAGTCCCGCGAAGCCCTGATTCGCGCGCGCGCCTTCGACGTGCTCGGCGCCGTCGATGCGTTCGATCCCCGCGAACAGCTGCAGGTCGAAGCCGCTCGCCGGCCAGTATCGAAGCATCGCTTCGATCGAACGGGTGCGCTCGACGACGCCCGCGAACTCCCACGGCGAGGGGCGCCGCGATCCGGGCACGAATGCAACCTGCAGATCGCTCTCTCCGGCGTCGGTGCGTGACGCGATCACGCCGAGCTGCCAGTCCGGGTGCGGATCCCACCCGACGCGCGCCCGCAGGCGGCGCGACTCGGGGCCGCTCGGAAATCCGAGCGGAGCCTGCTGGGCTTCGAACGAGCGGCCGAAGAACGAGGTGTAGACGAATCGCGAGACGCGAGTGAACTCGGTATTCCAGGTCACGCGCTGACCCCGCACCTCGCCGACGCCTTCCCAGCCGAGTTGCCATCCGATCTTGTCCGGATTACCGGCGCCCGAGGCGTTGACGTCGTCGAGCAGCAGCTCGCCGTACACGCGAGTTCCGGGGGCGACGCGCCACGCCGCATCGAGTCCGAACAGGACGTTGTTGCGAAGGGACTGACTCGAGTCGGGCTCGTCCTGTACCAGCAGACGCTGCGCGAGCACGTAGGGAACCGCGCCGGACAAATAGATCGGCTGCCACGATTCGGACTGATAGCGGGCCGCTTCGGAGAGTCCGAAGCGCACACCCGGGTGGGGTTCCCACTCGAGCCGATGGGCAGCCAGTTGTTCGCCGGCCGACGCGTCGAGCGTCGCGGAGAGCGCGACCGCATGCAGGCCCCAGTGCTTGAACGAACCGCGCATGATCAGGGCGGTGAACGGCGCCGACGTTTTCGAGAGCAGCAGTGAAGCTTCGTCGCCCGGACCCCAGTGCACGCGGCCGCGGCCGAATCGAATGCCCCACCGTCCACCGCGACCTGAGTAGAGGAGCGCCGATTCCTCGGTGAGGGTGGTGGCATCCGAGCCCTTGATGATCGGGTCGGCGAACCGCCGTGCTCCGTCGAAACGGCCGACCACCAGGTGCGAGTGCATGAGCCAGCCATCGAGACCGGCGCTGAACCGCAGGTGCGCACCGCTGCCCGAAGTGAGCCTCGGCGCTCTGTTTCGTGCCACCAAACCCGAGCCCTCGACTCCGAGCGAGGCGTCGAAATATTCGTCGTCAGTCGAGGCGGCCTGAACGAATCGATGCGTCGTCCGGCGGCCTCCGAGTGCGGCCAGCACCGGATAGTCGCGCGCCAGCCAGCGCGCGACGCGCCGTTCGGCCAGCGAGGCGCTGGGCGCCGAATACCGCGCATCGGTCGCCGCAATCGAGTCGCTCGTTCGCCCGCGCGGCGCCAGCTCTCCGAGCGTCACGGGTCGCGTTCCGAGGTGGGGAAGGCGCAGGGTTCGAACGCCTCGCGCGCCGCCTTCGACCTCCAGCCACCTCAATTCGGACTCGAGCGGATCGCCGACCGCCAACTCGTCGTTGGGGGTCGCGAACGCCGGAGCGACGGCCACGAAACCGAGGCAGGCGAGAGTGATCGGGACGCAGCGTCCGAGCCACGACATGGGGCGGCACCCTATCACCCTGAACGAAAGGGTGAGAAATCCATTGAAGATCCCTGACATGGGCGTAAACTGTTCGCCTTCCCTTGGCCGAGTCCGCCCTGTGCGGTCGCGGCCCGTTCTCCATCCTCGTTGGAGGTGCTTCATGCGGCGTGGCGACCCCTTCCTCTCCCGCACCTTCGCACTGGCCGTGCTCGCGCTCATGATCGCGCTGCCGGCCTTTGCTGCTTCGAAGCTCGATCCTCGCATTCGCACCGCCGTCGCCCGATTGCAGTCCGGTGAGGCGGTCTCGCAGATGCTCGAGAGTGCAGCATCCATCACCAGCTCCGGCATGGTCGACGCGTTCATCACGGGTTCGGTCACGCGTGCGGAACTCGAGGCACTCGGCGTGATCGTGCGCACTTCGATCCCGGGCATCCACACCGCCTACATTCCTGCCGACGTGGTGGAGTCCGTTGCGGCGCTTCCCGAGGTGCTGTCGATTCGTGGTGCGGCTCCGGTCGAACTCGAGCTCGACATCAGCGTTCCGACCACCAGTGCGACCGCGAACCGCGGCCCGGCGCCCACCTTCACCGGATACAACGGTGCGGGCGTGCTGGTCGGCGATGTCGACAGTGGCATCGACGAGAGTCACGGCGACTTCGACGACGCGGCCGGCAACACTCGCATCATCAACATCTGGGACCAGACCAACGGAGCGGGCCCGAGTCCGGCCGGTTACGGCTACGGCACCGAGTGGGGCTCCGTCTCGATCGACAACAACACCTGCACCCAGGTCAATCTCGACGGCCATGGGACCCACGTGATGGGTATCGCGGCCGGCGATGGCAGCCAGACCGCCGGCGTGACGCCGCAGTACACCTACGCCGGCATGGCGCCGATGGCCGACATCATGATGGTGAACACGACCCTCCAGACCACCGACATCCTGGATGGCGTTTCCTACATCTTCGACCGCGCCACCGCGCTCGGCAAGAACAGCGTCGTCAACATTTCGCTCGGTTCCCACTTCGGTCCGCACGACGGCACCAGCCCGTTCGAAGTCGGCCTCTCGTCGCTCACGGGCCCCGGCCGCGTGATCTGCAAGTCGGCTGGCAACGAGCGTGGGCAGGCGCGCCACGCCGAAGTGTTCGCGGCTGGCACCGGCACCAACGCCACCATGACGCTCGCGGGTTCGGCGACCGGCCGCCTGTTCGCGATCGATGGCTACTACGAGGCGACCGAAGATCTGAACGTTCAGATCACGACGCCGAACGGCACGATCGTCGGCCCGGTCTCGCTCGGAAACATCAGCGCCGCGTTCCCCGGCACGGTCACTGCGAACGGCCGCGTCTACCTCGAGAACGGCGTCGCTCTGACCGCGACCGGTGACAAAGAGGTCTACATCGAGATCAGCGCCGCCGCGGGCCAGACCATGAACGGCACCTGGACGTTCCGGTTCATCCCGGTAACGCTCGGCGCCGCCAACGGCGAAGTCGACCTGTGGCGCTTCTTCAACAGCACCGGCACCACGGCGAACTTCGTGATCGGCAATCAAGCGACCGAGGAGCTGGTGAGCGAGCCGGGCAATGCCGTCGACCTCATCACCGTTGCCGCCTACACGTCGAAGCGGTTCTGGACCGACTGCAACGGCAACACCACGGTCAACTTCAACGGCTCGACCAATCCCGGCACGCTTGCGGGCTTCTCGAGCCCGGGTCCGACGCGTGACGGCCGTCAGAAGCCGGACATCGCGGCGCCCGGCACCGCGATCGTTTCGGCCCGGTCGTTCGATCAGGTCGTGAACTGCCCGGCTTCGCCCGGCGCCTCGACGCTGGTGGAAGACCTCGGCAATCACATCGTCAACGCCGGCACCTCGATGGCGGCTCCGCATGCCACGGGCGCGGTCGCGCTCATGATGCAGAAGTACGGCGCCATCACCCCCGCGTTCGCGAAGGCGTTCCTGACCGCGCGTGCCGCAGTCGATGCGAACACCGGTGCGGTGTGGAACAAGGACTGGGGCTTCGGCAAGCTGAACGTCCGCGACCTCATCGACCCGCTCGTCACCGTGCTGTCCCCGAACGGCGCCGAAGTGCTGTTCTTCGGTCAGAACGTGAACCTGACCTGGAATGCCTCGGACAACCTTTCGGTGGCGTCGGTCAACATCGAGATCTCGCGTGACAACGGCGGCAGCTGGTCGCCGATCGCCGTCGGCGTTCCGAACACGGGAACCTTCCCGTGGACGGTGACGGCCCCGGCCTCGAACCTGTGCCTGATCCGCGTCACCGCGGCCGACGGCTGGGCCAACACCGGCTTCGACACCAGCGACCTGGTGTTCGCGATCCTCGACGGTGCGACCGCGACGCAGATGCGTTCGTTCACCGCGCTGTCGCGCAACGGCGCCGTCGAAGTCAGCTGGCAGCTCGCCGACGAATCGCTCATGAGCAGCTCGGTGCTCGAGCGTTCGGATGCCTCGACCGGTACGTTCACCGCGATCGCGGCCGACAAGCGCTTCGAGAGCGGCGTCATGACCGTGATCGATCGCACCGTCGAAGCCGGCCACACGTACTGGTACCGCGTGCGGGTGACGGACAACGGCTCGGTCCAGACGTTCGGGCCGGTGCAGGCGACGTCCGGTACCGCGGTACTCGAGTTCGCGCTGTCGCGTCCGGTGCCGAATCCTTCGAACGGCGTCGCGCGGATGAGCTTCGCGCTGCCGCAGATGAGCCAGGTGTCGGTCTCGATCCACGACGTGCAGGGTCGTGAGATCGCCAGCCTCGCGAACGGCACGTTCCAGGCCGGCCAGCACAACCTGACCTGGAACGGTGCGACGAACGGCGGCCGTGCCGCGGCCGGTCTGTACTTCGTCCGCATGTCGGTCCCGGGCCGTGCGCCGATCAATCAGCGCCTGGTGGTGACGCAGTAACGAAACGACATCACTCACCGCCCGCCCGCGGGCGGTGAGGCCTCACGCGACGGGCCCCGGCGACTCCGCCGGGGCCTTTCGCATGCCTCCGAGGCCTGTGCTAACGTCCCCGCCCTCTTCGAGCCGCGATCCCCCGGCCGCTTCGGCGGCCGTTCTCTTTGGAGGCAAGCCCATGCGTCCCGGCCAGCCCGAGGCGCTCCAGCAGCCCTACGATCACGCCCGCATCCAGGCCGACTGGTATCCGAGGTGGGAGCAGGCGGGGGTCTTCCAGCCGCGCCCGACCGAGGGCAAGAACCCGTTCGTGATCATGATTCCGCCGCCCAACGTGACCGGGTCGCTGACCATGGGACACGTCCTCGGCGAGTCGCTTCGCGACCTCATCGTGCGCTGGCAGCGTATGGAAGGCCGCGAAACGCTGTGGGTACCCGGCACCGATCACGCCGGCATCGCGACCCAGAACGCGGTCGAGAAGATGCTGCGCCAGCAGGGGAAGAGTCGCCACGACCTCGGCCGCGAGGCGTTCCTCGCCGAAGTGTGGGCCTGGAAGGAGAAGTACGGCGGCCTGATCCTGCAGCAGCTCCGTAGCCTCGGCGTCACCGCCGACTGGTCGCGTGAGCGCTTCACGCTCGATCCCGACTACTCGCGCGCCGTGCTGCTGGTCTTCCAGCGCCTGCACGAGAAGGGGCTCATCTACCGCGGCCACCGGATCGTCAACTGGTGCCCGCGCTGTCAGACCGCGTTGTCCGATGAGGAAGTCGATCACGTCGAGAAGGACGGCTCGCTGTGGTACGTGCGCTATCCGATCAAGGACAGCGATCGCTTCATCACCGTCGCCACCACGCGCCCCGAAACCATGCTGGGCGATACCGGGGTGGCGGTGAACCCGAAGGACCGCCGCTACGCGAAGTTGATCGGAAAGACCGCCGTGCTGCCGTTCGTGCGGCGCGAGATTCCGATCGTGGCGGACGCTTCGGTGGACGCCAAGTTCGGAACCGGAGCGGTCAAGATCACGCCCGCGCACGACCCGAACGACTTCGAACTCGCGCAGCGCCATCAACTGCCGCCGGTGGTGATCATGGACGAGCGCGGCGTGATGAACGATCAGGCCGGTGACTTCCGCGGTCTCGACCGGTTCGAGGCGCGCGAGCGCATCGTCGCAGCACTCCAGGACGCCGGCTACCTCGACAAGACCGAGCCGCACCGGTTGTCGGTCGGTCACTGCCAGCGCTGCGGCACGGTCGTGGAGCCATACCTGTCGCTGCAGTGGTTCGTGCGCATGGGACCGCTCGCCGCGCCGGCGATCGAGGCGGCGAAGAAGGGCCGCATCAAGTTCTATCCGACGCGCTGGAAGCGCGTCTACCTGCATTGGATGGAGAACATCCGCGACTGGTGCATCTCGCGCCAGTTGTGGTGGGGGCACCGCATCCCGGTGTGGTATCGCGGCGACGAGCTGCGAGTGTCGCTCGAGGCGCCCGAGGGTGAGGGCTGGGTGCAGGATCCCGACGTGCTCGACACCTGGTTCTCGTCGTGGCTGTGGCCGTTCGCCACCCTCGGCTGGCCCGAGGACACGGACGACCTCAAGCGCTATTACCCGAACAGCCTGATGGTCACGGGCAGCGACATCATCTTCTTCTGGGTCGCGCGCATGATCATGGCGGGCTACGAGTTCATGGGCGAGGCGCCGTTCCCGCACGTCTTCTTCACCAGCATCGTGCGCGACGCCAAGGGCCGCAAGATGTCGAAGTCGCTCGGCAACTCGCCCGACCCGCTCGCGATGATCGACAAGTACGGCGCGGACGCGGTGCGTTTCGTGATGATCTATCTGACGCCGACCGGCCAGGATCTGATGTTCGATGAGAAGCGCCTCGAGACCGGCCGCTTCTTCGCGAACAAGATGTGGAACGCCGCGCGCCTGGTGCAGATGCGGCTCGGCGACGAGGACCTTTCGAAGGTGCGCGAGTCACAGCTGCGCATGACGCTCGCCGACCGCTGGATCCTGTCGCGCTACGCGAACGCGGTGAAGGACACCACGCGCAATCTCAAGACCTATCGCTTCAACGAGGCCGCAAACACGCTGTACCACTTCGCGTGGAACGAGTATTGCGACTGGTACCTCGAAATGGCGAAGTCGCGGTGGGCGCTCGCGGAGCGCGGCGACGCAATGACGCCCGAGGAGCGCAACGACTTGCGCACCGTACGGTGGGTGTCGTGGAGGGTGCTCGACGGCATCCTGCGCATGCTGCATCCGTTCATGCCGTATGTCACCGAGGAGATCTGGCAGGCGCTGCCGCACGACGGCGAGTACCTGGCGACGGCCGCGTGGCCGCGCGCCACCGCGTCACGCTTCGATGCCGAAGCCGAACGCCAGATCGCGTTCCTGCAGGAGCTGGTGGTCGCGGTGCGGAACCTGCGGGCCGAGAACGGCCTGCCGCCCGGCAAGCTGGTGCCGCTGGTGGTGCGCGGAACGCCTGCGCAGCTCGCTCTGGTCGAGTCGCTGGCGAGTCAGATTCAGCCGCTCGCGCGCATCGAGACGCTGACGGTCTCGCTCGACGGGGCCCGGCCTTCGGTCGCCGCTTCGGCAATCGTTCAGGGATGTGAGCTGTTCCTTCCGCTTGAGGGGCTGATCGATCTGGCGGAAGAGCGGGGCCGGCTCGCGCGCGAGGCAGACAAGCTGCTCACGGATCTCGAAGGGTGCCGCAAGAAGCTCCGCAATCAGGACTTCCTCAACAAGGCCAAGCCCGAAATCGTGGAACGCGAGAAGTTGCGGCTGGCGGATCTCGAGGAGACGCTCGACAAGCTCAAGAAGGCGCAGTCGAGTCTGAGCGCGGTCGGGTCGTAGCGGGCGTCAGCGCTCGGCCGGAGTCCAGAAGCCCCGGTACCTGGTCCACCATTCCTGCGCGCTCGCGCGACTCTCTGCGCGAGGCTGGTGGAGCTCGAGGTATTCGCCCCCGGTGCGCGCGAGAATGCGATCGTCCTGAGTCGCGAGCAGGAGTGCTTCCCGAGCCCGATCACGGACGTGCTCGTCGGGATCCGTGATCCGGTCGATCAGGACCGGCACGACACCCGGTCCGAGCTGACCCAGCCGCTCGGACGCGTTCCAGAACTGAATCTCGATCTCTCCGCAACCGCCGATCGAATAGAACGAGGTGTCGGCAAGCAGGGCGAGGTAGACCGCGAGCGTCTCCGGGTTCACGAACAGCTCGTCACGCGTGAAGGGACGCGAGATGCGTTCGCGCCTGGGCGGCCCCAGCGCGAGCACGCTGTCGGCCCACCGCATGCCCGCCTCCATCTCGGCGCGGTCCGCAGTACCCGACGGTCGATTCGTCCAGTGCGTGAATCGCAGTTTCCCCTGGAAGGAATCGAGGCTGTCGCGCGTTTCGAGCTGGCGAAGCCAGCCGCCGGCCTGCTCCGCGAATCGAACCGCGCGCTTTCGAATCGCCGAGTTCGGACTCCGCACCACCACCCAGACGTCACGGAAGCCGAGCGTGCTCACGGTCGCCTGTCGGTACATGCCGCCGAGTTGCAGGGGGCGATAATCGTCGTGGAACGGCACGTCGGGATGACGGAACGGCACCACCTTGAAAGGGTTCGGCAGTCGGGAGTTGTAGTAGACGAACGGGTCGGGGTCGAATGGCACGATCACCGCGGTGCTGTCGGGATCGCTTTCGGAGGCGATGCGTTCGACCATCGCGCGCCACGGTTCCTTGGTGACGTCGGCGTAGACGCGAAAGCACGCGTAGCCCGCCACCAGCAGGATCATCGCGAGCGTCGCCATCGACACGAGACGCGGGCGGAGCGCGCGCACCCCGAGGGCGACCCACATTGCGGCCATCGGACCGAGGAACACGAAGTAGCGCGGCAGCCACAGCGGGCGCCAGAACGAGAGAGCGAACACGGCCACCAGCGGCAGCAGCACCGCGGCCGGGACGAAGCGCGCGAGCACTCCCCGAGCGCCGGGCTCGCGAAACCTGGCGGCCGCTGCGAGCAGTGCCAGCGCAGTCGGCCCCAGCACCAGCAGCCAGCCGAGGGGTCGCGGCAGGAATCGATCGAGTCCGGGCAGCGTCGAACCGACCGGCGGCGTGACGAGTGAGATCGGCGTGACGAACACCGAGCGCAGCACCTGCATGGTGTTGTGAGCGACCGGGCTCTTCACGTACCAGTGACTGTGTTCGAGGTGCGAGTCGGAGAGGCCCGCGATCACCCACGGCAGGTAGAGCGCGCCCGCGATGCCGAGTCCCAGCAGCCAGCGGCCGAGCTGCCGACGCCCGGTCGCCGTCAGCACGATGAACGTGGCCTGAACTCCGAGTCCGAGCACGAAGATGCTCTGGGTATAGAGTCCGAGTGCGGTGACGGCGACGAAGGGTGCGAATGCGCGCGGCTTTTCGAGCAGGAATGCGCGCATGAAGAAGTACTGCGCCGTCACCGTCCACAGCGCGACCAGCGCGTAGGTCCGAGCTTCCTGCGCGTACACGAGCTGAAAAGGCGAGAGCGCCAGCAGCGCGGCGGCCACGGTCGCGGTGCGCCGATCGGCGAACAGCCTTGCGAAGCGGTAGGTCACCCACACCAGCAGCGTCGAGGCGATCGCGGACACCGCCCGCAGATGCGCTTCGCTTTCGCCGAAGCGCAACGCGAGCGAGGTCAGCAGGTAGTAGAGCGGAGGGCTCGCGTCCTGATGCAGGCAGAAGTCGATAAGCCGCGCGAACGGGAGGGTCGCCGCGGTCCACGCAGTGGCCTCGTCGGTCCACAGGCTCTGCGCGCCGAGTTGCCAGAAGCGCAGGACGAAGGCGGCCACCAGCACCACCGGCATGCCGCCACGGGCGTCGTCCTCGAGCCAGCGGAGGCCGCGGGAGCGATTCGGCACCCCGGGCTGACCAGCGCTCGACGGGTTTCCGGGCGCGGGCGCCTCAGCGCCGCCGCGTTCGATCTCCATGCATCACCCGCGCGCCAGCAGCCAGTCCACGATGCGCTCGCCGCTGTGACCATCCCCGTAGGGGTTCGGCCAGTCGCGAGGCTTCGCCACCATCGCTCGCGCGCACGCGACGATCTTTACCGGATCTGCGCCGGCCAGCACGTTTGCGCCAACTTCGACCGACTCCGGGCGCTCCGTGTTGTCGCGCAGCGTCACGGCCGGGACGCGCAGGCAGCACGCTTCCTCCTGCAGGCCTCCCGAGTCCGTGAGCGTGATCGCGGCCTCGGCGTGGAGCCCGAGGAAGTCCAGGTATCCGAGCGGCGGAAGCGGCCGCACGCCGTTGCCGATCTCGAGTCCGAGTGCTTCGAGCTTCTTCGAGGTGCGTGGATGCAGCGCCGCAAGCACCGGGATGCCGAGCGCCCGGGACGCTCCACTCAAACCCTCGAAGATGCCGCGCAGGCGCGACTCGACGTCGGTATTCTCGGCGCGGTGCACGGTCGCGATCGCGAAGCGTCCGGATTCGACGCCGAAGCGCTCGAGGCGCGCGGGATCGCGCGCCCGCTCGCGCTGCAGCAGGACCTCGTCGACGACCGTGTTGCCGGTCACGACGATGCGTTCGTCGGCGATTCCCTCGCGATGCAACAGCACGCGCGACTGCTCGGTCGGTGCGAACAGATAGTCGGACAGGTGATCGGTCAGGATGCGGTTGATCTCCTCGGGCATGGTGCGATCGAACGATCGCAGCCCGGCCTCGACGTGACCGACCTTGATGCCCATCTTCTGGGCCGCGAGGCCCGCGGCGGCGACCGAGTTGGTGTCGCCTTCGACCAGCAGCACGTCGGGACGCTCGTGCTCGAGGATCGGCGCGATGCCCGCGATGATCGCCCCGATCTGGTAGACCTGCGTGCCGGAGCCGACCTCGAGGTTGACGTGCGGGGCAGGCAGGCCGAGTTCACGGAAGAACACGCCGTCCATTTCGAATGAGTAGTGCTGGCCGGTATGGATCAGCAGAAAGGGCGTTCCGCGCGCCTCGCAGGCGCGCACCACCGGCGCCATCTTGATGATCTCGGGACGGGTCCCGACCAGGATGCCGATCTTCACCCGCGACTCCCGGCGGCGCGTGGCGTGCCGGCGGCCGCGAGGCGGGCGCGTCCTGCGGCTTCGAGCGCACGCACCTGCGACGGGCGGTACTTGAGCATGCGCTCGATCCGCCGCCGGGTGAGCAGCGCGATCGTCGAACGAATCGTCTTCATGACCTTCATCTTGCTCTGGCCGACGCGCTCGCCGTAGTCGAGCACGAAGCCGATCTCGGACACCTTCACGTCGAGCGGTCCGAGCCGCAACAGCAGGTCCATGACCGCTTCGAAGCCCTTCGCGGTGCACAGATCGTCGCCGTAGACGAGACGCGCGCGTCGCAGGATCGGCACCCGGTAGGCGCGGAAGCAACAGGTGTAGTCGCGCACCCCGGGAATCGGGTAGAGCGTCTTGAACACGAACCCGCCCACATCCGAGAGCGCCCGACGGTAGCCGGGCACGCCGTGCACTTCGGAGCCCGCGCGATAGCGCGACGCGACCGAGAGATCGGCGCCCGCTCGCACGCGCGCGACGAGGTCGGGGATCATCGCCGGCGGATGCGTGTTGTCGGCGTCGAGCGTCACGATCACGTCGTCATCGGCAGCCTGATCGAGACACCAGTAGATCCCGGTGCGGAGTCCCGCACCGAGTCCCTTGTTCACCTCGTGGCTCAGCACCGTGAGCGGCAGCGCGCCGCCGCTGTCGGCCACCGCACGCTCGGCTTCCTGAATGGTGCGATCGCGGCTGCCGTCGTCCACCAGCACCGCGCGATACGGATCGTTGCGATCCTTCATGGCGTGATAGAGCGCCAGCAGCGTCGGGTGAATGACTTTCTCTTCGTTGTAGGCCGGAAAGATGACCCAGATCACGACGCGCTCCGAGCGGTGGGGGTGGCGATCTGTGCGGTTTCCTCGAAGAAACGGGGCATCATGCCCTCGACGACTTCGCAGCACGAGTTCCAGGAATTGACCCGCGGATAGACCTGCGCGGTGCAGGACAGATAGAGCCGTCCAGGGATCACCGAATTCGGCGGGCACAGATCGGTGTAGCCGAGCGACCAGATCGGCTCGACGAACGGAGCCTTGAACACCACGACATCCTCGACTTCGCGGCCGACCGCGGGGAACAGGCGCTCCAGATCGCGACGATACATCGCTTCGATCTCGGCTTCGCTCTTCGAGAACAGCTCGCTGGTGCGGTGGCAGTAGTTGATCATGTAGCTCACCCAGTGGCCGCCGGCGCGCTCGAGCGGCACGAGATTCGACATTTCGATCACGCCCTGAGCGGTCGCGCCGCTGTCGACGAACGGCATCCAGTAGTAGCGGGAGAGCGGCTTGCGCAGCATGAAGACCGCGCACACCACGCCCTGATAGTCGAGCTTGAGGTTCGCGACCCCGGGCGGAATCGGCAGCCCCTGCGTCATCTTCTGGAAGTGGACGAGCGGCGAGGTCGAGACCACGGTGTCGAAGGTCTCGCGCGCACCGCCCTCGAGCCGCACCGCCATGCGCTCGCCATCTCGTTCCAGCGCTTCGACG
Source organism: Candidatus Eisenbacteria bacterium (assembly GCA_013140805.1). Lineage (NCBI taxonomy): Bacteria > Candidatus Eiseniibacteriota > Candidatus Eiseniibacteriota bacterium. The sequence goes on along the minus strand of JABFRW010000007.1, from coordinate 7,171 downwards.
CGGGTTCTCATCCGGATGGTGCCGCCGTGATTGCGCAACCATTGAGCGAGGCCGTCGATGAGCGAGCGGTAGCCCCCGGTCAGGCAGCCCTTCATCTCGCGCTTGGTGTTCTTCTCCCGCGCCATGCGACTGGACAGCCACAATGCCGGCAGCGCCGGATACTGGTCGCCGATCTTGGCCTCGAGCAGCGGCTTCCACAGGATGTTGAACGCGCGCTCGCCGACCAGTCCCTTGATCCACTGGTCGACCGGGATGTGGTCGAGTGCAGGGTCGAGTCCGTGTTTACGTGCTTGAATGCCCATCCAGCCCATGCGAATGCGCTCGAGAATCGAGAGCGGGCTGAACGTGAGCAGGTCCATCGCGGTGTTCAGCGGATAGACCTTGCCCCGGTACATGAAGCCCATGTCGGTGCCGCGCCACAACAGGTCGCTCTCCATGCCGACGTCGCGGATCAGTGACAAGAGCGCACGATCCTCAGGGAGCAGGCAGTGGTAGAAGCGCTCCAGATGGTGTCCGCGCCACTCGAAGGTGGTGCCGAGTCCGCCGAGGATGTCCTCGCCCTCGAACAAAGTCACCTGATGGCCGCGCTCGGCGATCCGAAACGCCGAGGCGAGTCCGGAAACGCCGCCGCCGATTACCGCTACCTGCAATGCCGTCACGCTCGAACTCCCTGAGAAAGTCGGGTCGTCGAAACCCGGGCCACCTTCCGTGCTCGGCCTGCTTCCGCATCGGGCGCCTGGAGACGGCGAAGTCGGGGGAAGCTCACGGGGTTATCGGCCGGCCGTCACCGGGGCATGAACGACTCCGAAGCGACCGCGCAAGGGGCCTTCGGAACGGGACCGGACCTACCGATAAGAAAGGACCGGGTATTATGGTCGCCGCACCTCGCCGCCCGCAACCCTCGGGATCGCCCCGGTTCGAGTTTTCGGACTTCGTCTGTCACCTGCCGTCTCCTCCATGACCCTGGAACGCCTGTTTCGTGTGCTGGTGTGGGCCCTCGCGCTGGTCGCGGCGGCCTCATTTCTGTTCCTGGCCGCCCATCGAGTGCCCTACCCGCTGGAGCTCGACTACATCGAGGGGGCGCTGCTCGACCACGTCGCGCGGCTGGCCGCCGGCCAGTCGATCTTCGTCGAGCCCTCGATGAACTTCATCACGCTCGCCTACATGCCCGGCTACACGGCGTTGTGCGCGCTGGTCGCGCAGGTGACCGGAGTCGAGTTCTGGGTTCCGCGGGCGATCTCGCTCCTCAGCATGCTGTTGCTGGCCCTGCTGGTGGTGCGCGTCATCCGCCGGGAGACCGGCGACACGACGCTCGGTGTCGCGGGGGCGGGGCTGCTGCTCGCGGCGTACGGCGTGACCGGCGGCCATTACGACGTCGGGCGTGCCGACTCGCTGATGCTGCTGCTCGCGTTCGGTGGATTGGCGATGCTGAGGCTCACGAACGGAATGACCGGCGCGATCGGTGCCGGACTGCTGCTGACCGCCGCGTTCTTCACCAAGCAGCACGCGGTGTGGTTCGTGATCGCCGCGCTCATGCACCTGCTGGTCAGCGATCGGATGCGGCTGTGGCCGTTTCTCGCCGTGGTGCTGCTCGGGTGCGGCGGCGGCTACTTCGTGCTGTCGGCGTGGCTGGGGCCGTGGTTCCAGTTCTTCACATGGGAAGTGCCGAGCCACTGGTCGACGGTGAGCCACGTCCGCATCCTCAACTACCTGGGCCGCGGCATGGTCGGTACCTTCGGCGTGCTCACCACCGGAGTCCTGGCTTCGCTCGCGCTGCCGGATCGCCCGTGGCGAGGCCCGAGCGGGCTGTGGTACTGGGCCGGGCTCGGCGGACTGGCGACCGGGCTCATGGCGACGCTGGACCCCGACGCGTTTCGCCACGTGCTGAACCCGAGCGTCGTCGCGCTCAGCATTCTCGGCCCCCTGGCGCTCCACTCGACGCTCCATCACGTCGCGACCTGGCCCGGTCAGCGTCGTGGGTCGCGACCGGCGCTCCTGTGGGTGCTGCTCGCGCTCCAGTTCCTGCCGCTCTACTACTCGGCACGCGGTCACCTGCCGCGTTCAGACGCGCAACAGACGCGCACCGATTTCATCGAGAAGATCCGCGGCTACCCCGGGCGCGTCTTGATGCTCTACCACGGCAGCTACACCCGGATTGCGGGCAAGGGCACGACCTTCCAGCAGATCGCGCTCGACGACATCATCCGCGCACGCGGCAACCGGTTATTGCGCGACGACCCGACGTTCATGGATCGGGTGTTCGCGCCGATGATGGCCGGATCCGACCGTCCGGTGATCATCACCGACGTGCGACTCGATCACTCGGGCATCGAGTCACGTGCTTATTGGCAGCGCATCGCGCCGAGCTACGTGCTGGTCGATTCGTTGCGTCAGCTGGGTGCGCGGCTCAATCCAGTCGACGGAAACCACTGGACGCCGCGGTTCGTCTACGCGCCGCCCGAGAAGCTCGGGGCGTTTCCGGACTACCGCGGTCCCGGCCCCGCGGCCGCGGATTCCAGCACCCAAGGGTTTTCGACCGACGGCGACCCGGAAGCTGGCAACGAGGCGGGATCCACTGAGTCCGGTGATGCCGGGAGCGCGGGCCGGTGAAGCGGCCGCTCGCGACCGTCAGCATCGACGTGGATCCTGTCGACCTGCATCTGCAGGGCTACGGCTTCATGGATCTGCCGCCGGATGCGCTGGTCTACGACCGCGCGCTGCCGCGTCTCGCCGAACTGTTCACGCGTCACGGCATTCGCGCCACCTTCTTCGTGGTCGGTCGTGACGCCGCGGCGAACGCGGCGCGGCTGCGCGAACTCGAGGACGCTGGCCACGAGATCGCCAGCCACTCGATGACGCACCCGATGCCGTTCGTGCGGGTCGCGATGTCGAAGCTCAAGGGCGAGCTCAAGTCGTCGCGTGCCGCGCTCGAAGCGGTGTGTCGCGACCCGATCATCGGCTTCCGCGCGCCGAACTGGGACGTGAGCCCCCGCGCGCACGCTCCGCTGGTCGAGGCGGGCTATCGCTACGACGCCTCGGGATTCCCGTCGCTGCTGCAAGTGCCGGTGCGGCTGCTGCTGCTCGCCAAGTCGAGCGATCCGCGCAAGACGTTCCGCATGCGGCCGTGGCCGTGGACGCTCGAGCGCCTGCCGTTCCAGTGGGAAATCAACGGGCAGCGACTGGTGCAGTTCCCGATCTCGACCTCGCCTCGACTGCGGTTTCCGATCTACCACACCACGCGCTACCTGATCGGTGACGCGGCGTTCGTGTCGCACCTCGATGGGTTCGTGAGGCGCGGCGAGCCGTTCTTCTACCCGCTGCACGGCGTCGACGCGCTGGGGCTGGTCGAGGACTCGGTCGACGCCCGCCTCGGACGCCACCCCGGCCTCGACAAGCGGCTCGACTACAAGCTGGACCTGTTGAGCCGCAGCCTCGCCGAGATCGCACGGCGCTTCGAGTGCGTTCCGTACCGCGACCTGCTGGAGCGCCTGCCGATCGCGTGATGACGCCTCGCGCGTTGAGCCGACGCAGGCGCCGTGGGAATATGCCCGCGCCCGCGGAGTAACCCATCCGATCCCGATCCGGGAATCGCCACGCCCTGCCACGATCCGTCGCGCCGCCTGCCTCGAAGGGGGAGCCTCATGCTTCGCTCGATGATGACCACGCTGTTGATCGCCGGACTCGCCGCGGCCGACGCGCTCGCGGCCGGCCCCGCCGTCACCGTCTACACCAGTGACCTCGCGCTGATTCGCGAGCGCCGCACCTTCGACGTGCGCGCGGCCCGAGACACGCTCGCGGTGCCGGACATCCCCGAGCGCCTCGACTTCGCCTCGGTGCGACTCGGGCTGGGAGGGCGCGCAAAGCTCGCGCGCCTCGCCTACCGCTACGATCTCGGCAGCGGCGACGCGCTGCTCGAACACGCCCGCGGTCGCCGCGTCACGGTCAGCGCCCGCGAGGGACGCATCGTCGAGGGCGTGTTGCTCGCGGCGGATGGCGCGTGGCTGGTGGTGCGTCGCGACGATGGCACGCTCGCGACCCTCGCCCGTCACGCGGTCGACGAGGTGCGGCTTGCGCAGGGCGGCGCGGCGATCTCGACCCGTCCCACTCTCGAGGCCGTGATCGAGGGCGCCCAGAAGGGCCGTCTCGAGGCCGACCTCGTCTACATGACCGGCGGACTGTCGTGGAACGCGGAGCACGTGCTCGAACGCACCGGGGAGCTCTCGGGCCGCTGGTCGGCGATCGTTACGGTGGTCAACGAGAGCGGCCGCGACTACGAGGACGCCACGCTCAAGCTGGTGGCGGGCGATCCGCGCCGCACCGGCCCCTCGCCGATGCCGAAGAGCGCGATGTACCGCACCGAGATGTCGGTGTCGCTGCAGGTCGCCGACGGAGCGCTGGTCGAGCAGACCTTCTCCGAGTACCACCTGTACGCATTGCCACGGCCGGCCACGCTGCGCAATCGCGAAACCCAGAGCCTCGTGATGCTCGAGCCGCGCGAGGTCAAGTTCGCGCCCAAGTATCTGTTGCGCGGCGGAGCGAATGCCGTCGAAGCCCAGCTCGACTTCGTGAACGCGAAGGACAGCGGACTCGGGGTGCCGCTGCCCGGCGGTCGCGTGCGTATCTTCGACACCGACGCCGATGGCGCCGGCCAGTTCGCCGGCGAGTCGAACACCCGGCACGTCGCGGAAGGCGAGAAGTTCTCGGTCACCCTCGGCAACGCATTCGATCTCGCCGCGGAGCGCAAGGTGCTCGCGGAGCGTCGCATCTCCGATCGCGAACGCGAGTTCGAGGTCCAGATCGAGCTGCGCAACCGCAAGTCCACGGCGGTGACGATCACGGTCGAGGAGTCGGTGGGGGGGGACTCGGAGATCCTCAAGTCCACACATCCCGCGAAGCGCAAGGATGCGAATACGCTGGAGTGGGCGCTGCCGGTCGCATCGAAGGGTTCCGTCACGCTGCGCTTCACGATGCGGACGCGGTATTAGGTCACTTGGGCCGGGGCGGGTGCTCGACTAGCATTCCCGCCCCATGCCCTTCTCCATTCATCGGCCGTACGAGCCGCGCGGCGACCAGCCGCGAGCGATCATCGAGCTGCTGGCGGGCCTGAACGCCGGCCACGCCCATCAGACGCTGCTCGGCGTGACGGGTTCCGGCAAGACCTACACGATCGCGAACGTGATCAACGAGTGGAAACGTCCGACGCTCGTGATCTCGCACAACAAGACGCTGGCGGCGCAGCTCTACGGGGAGTTCAAGCAGTTCTTCCCCGACAACGCGGTCGGCTACTTCATCTCGTACTACGACTACTACCAGCCCGAAGCCTACGTTCCCTCGACCAACACCTACATCGCGAAAGACGCCAGCATCAACGACGACATCGACCGCCTGCGGCTGCAGGCGACCTCGATGCTGCTGGAGCGCGACGACGTGATCATCGTGGCGAGCGTGTCGTGCATCTACGGCCTCGGCGCCCCCGAGGACTGGCGCGGCATGCGCCTCGACACCGGCACCGGCGCCCGCATCACGCGCCACGAGCTGCTCGACAAGCTGGTCGGCATCCAGTACGCGCGGAACGATCTGGCGCCCGGACGCGGCACGTTCCGGGTGCGCGGCGACGTGGTCGAGGTTCACCCTGCGTACGAGAACCACCTGGTGCGCATCGAGCTCGATGACGACGTGGTGGCGCGGATCTCGGCGGTCGATCCACTCACCGGACAGGTTCAGCGACGCATGGATCGGCTCGCGCTCTACCCGGCCAAGCATTTCGTGACGCCGGAGCCGCGAATGCAGGCTGCGCTGCATGCGATCCGCGACGAGCTGCGCGAGCGCCTCGAAGTGCTCCGCGCCGAGAACAAGCTGCTCGAAGCGCAGCGTCTCAAACAGCGCACCGAATACGATCTCGAGATGCTCGGCGCCATCGGGACCTGCCCGGGTGTCGAGAACTACTCGCGGCACCTGTCGGGGCGCGCGCCGGGGGCGCGGCCGGGATGCCTGATCGACTACTTCCCGAAGGAATGGCTGCTGGTCATCGACGAATCGCACGTGACGGTGCCGCAGATCGGCGGGATGTACGAAGGCGACCGCTCGCGCAAGCAGGTGCTGGTCGACTTCGGTTTCCGCCTGCCCTCGGCACTCGACAACCGGCCGCTCAAGTTCACCGAGTTTCAACAGCTCGCCGCTCCCACGCTCTACATTTCGGCGACCCCCGCGGTGTTCGAGATCGAACAGTCGAAGGGCGTGGTGGTCGAGCAGATCATCCGCCCGACCGGACTGGTGGATCCCGACATCGTGATCAAACCGATCGCGGGCCAGGTCGACGACCTGCTCGAGGAGATCCGCCAGCGCGTGGCGGTCGGAGAGCGCACGCTGGTGACCACGCTCACCAAGCGCATGTCCGAAGACCTGACCGACTATCTGTCGGAAGCCGGGGTCAAGGTGCGCTACCTGCACAGCGACGTGGATGCGCTCGAGCGCGTCGAGATCCTGCGCGGCTTGCGGCTCGCGGAGTTCGACGTGCTGGTGGGCATCAACCTGTTGCGCGAGGGGCTCGACCTGCCGGAAGTGTCGCTGGTCGCGATCCTCGACGCCGACAAGGAAGGCTTCCTGCGCTCCGAGCGTTCGCTGATCCAGACCGCGGGCCGCGCGGCTCGCAACGTGAACGGACGCGTGGTGCTGTATGCGGACGTGATGACGGATTCGATGAAGCGTGCACTCGAAGAGACGAATCGCCGCCGCATTCGGCAGCTCGAGTACAACGCCGCCCACGACATCGTGCCCGAGACCATCCGCAAGACGCTCGAGGAGATCATGCAGTCGACCGCGGTCGCCGATGCGATCGCGGGCGGCGCAGAGAATGAAATGCAGTCGCTGCTCGCCGCCGTCGAGGTCGAAGGCGCCGATGTGCTGATGGCCCGGCTCGAGCGGGAGATGCTCGATGCCGCCCGTGCGCTCGACTTCGAACGCGCCGCCTCGTTGCGCGATCGACTCGAGGACGTGCGCCTGACGCTGGCAGCCGCGCGCCAGCGCGGCGTCGGCGGGGCGGAGCCGGCCACCGCGGCGACGGCCGGGAACCGGGTCACCAGCTCGTGGGCGCAGGCGAACCACACCGGCTCGCCGCTGGCCATGGCGTAAGCGCCGGGCACGGGAGAGGCGAGGGACCAGTCGGCCACCG
>JABFRW010000006.1 GCA_013140805.1 Candidatus Eisenbacteria bacterium | reverse complement strand
CCGTGACGCCGCGACCGCCGCTGCTCGTCCAGAAGATTGCGCGAGTCGGTGCGGTGTCCGCCGCTCGCGACCGGAATGAAGTGGCGGGCGCCGGCGCCGAGCAGCAGTTCGATGTTCTGTTCGACTTCCTGGGCCGCGATCGCGTCCTCGTCGTCGCGATGCGGCACATGCGCGGCGAATGCAGCCGGCGTCGCGTGCGTGATGCGGGACGTGGCCACGAGCCCGGTCGACCGCCCGCACGACTCGGCGGCCTCGAGCAGGGTGCGATGGGCTCGACCGCGCGTATCGACTCCGATCGCTTCGTTGCGGGTCTGCACGCCGCATGCGAGCGCCGTCGCAGACGCTGCGGAATCGGTCACGCGTGAATCGCTGGCCGCGGTCTGGGACGCGCCGACCAGGTAGGGATCGAGCGAGAGCGGAGCACCCTTCACCCCGCGACCCAGCTCGACGTAGGCGGGGCCGCAGCCGTCACCGATCATGAAGATCACGTTGCGAGCAGTCGCGCGGTGCTCACCCGGCTCGATCGCCCTCGCCAGAGTCACCAGTCCGAGCATCAGCAGGCAACTCGTCATGAGCACCGGAAGCACCGCTGGCCGCGTCCGCCGTCCGCGAAATTTCACCGCGCGAGTACGAAGCGGCGCTGGAAGTTGCGGTCGCCGGCTCGAAAGCGCATGAAGTAAACGCCTGAACCGGCAGGGCGGCCGCCGGAGTTGCCGTCCCACGACGTCTGATGCCGCCCCGCACCCGCCCTGCCGTCGACCAGCCTCGCCACCTCGCGCCCCCGGATGTCGAAGACGCTCATGCGCACGTGGGCTTCGCGCGGCAGCTCGTAGTCGACCCGTGCGGTGCCATGGCTCGGATTCGGATGCACCGCGCCGAGCGCGAACTCCGTCACGGTCGCGACCGGCGTCACCGCGGTGACGCCGTCAACGATCTCAAATCCCGCATCACTCGAATCCACAGTCACGTTGCAGCCGGCGTCGTGCGCGACCACTCGCACGAACGCCGCGCCGGCCGCGACCGTGGGAGGCGAGACGTTCCATGCGAAGGAACCGGTGTTGGCGATTCCGGTCGCGAGGGCTTCGGGATAGCTCGTCCCGCCGTCGCGTGAGAGCAGCACGTCCACGGAGCTCACGGCGACGTCATCGGCGGCGTTCCAGGTGATCTCGCTCGAGGTTCCGACGCTCAGCACCTCCGCGCCATTGGGGGCGGTGACGGCGACGCTCGGCGCGATCGCGTCGTCGTCGTTCTGCAGCGTGCCGCTGGCGACCGCGTCCGCGAGAGTCGCCGCGGTCGGCGAGGCAAGTGTCACCGCGAAGGTCTCGTCGCTCTCGCCGCACGCGTCGCCGTGAATCGTCACGCTGATCGAACCAGAGAGCGCCAGGGCCGGGATCACGAGCACGTCCGAGACGGCATCGTAATCCCCGTCCGCGATCGTCGCGCTGCCGTCGGAGGTCTGGTAGGCGACCGTGACCGGAAGTCCGCTGGCGTAGGACAGCGTGACCGGAAACTCGAACGTGGTCGAGCCCGACTGGGTCTCGACCGCAATGACGTCGCCGATCGAGAGCGCGGGCGCCTCGTCGTCGTTCTCGAGCACGCCACGTCCGACCGAATCGGCCATCAACGCCCCGGCAGGGTTCGAGAGCACGACGTTGAACACCTCGTCCGCCTCGGGGACCGTATCCCCAAAAGCGAAGACGGTGATGCTCTGCGTGAGCTGGTCCGCCGCGAAATTCACGCTGCCGCTGGTCGCTCGATAGTCGCTATCGAGGGTCGTCGCGGTGCTGTCGGCGGTTGCGAAGTCCGCGGACACCGGCAGCCCACTCGCGGTCGAGAGCGAGAGCGTGAACGTGAACGCAGCACTGTCGGCGTCGCCCTCGGCCTGTACGAGGTCGTCGATCGTGAGGCTCGGTGGCGCGTCGTCGTTGGTGAGACTGCCGGCTGCCGCGACCGTCGCGCCGAGCGTCGCGTGGGTGGCCGAGGTGAGCGTGAGCACGAAGGTCTCCCCGTTTTCGAACCGCGTGTCCCCGTTCGCGTTCAGAGTGATCGGGCCGCTCGAGTTGCCGGGCAGAATCGTAATCGAGTCGGTGACGGCGACGTAATCGTTGTCGCTCACGGTCGCGGTCCCGTCCGAAGTCTGATAGCGCACCACCACCGAAGCGACGGCCGGGCTCGAGAGGTTGACCGTGAACTCGAGAGGGGTGGAGCCCGCGTTGCCTTCGTCGAGGGTCACTCCGCTGCCGAGGGTGGCCACCGGCGTTCCGTCCACCACCGTCAGCACCGCGGCGGAAGTGCTCTGCCCGTCGGGGTTCGTGACCTGCACCGTGTACTTCTCGCCGGGCAGGTTCGCGGTCGCGCTCGAGGCGTCGAGCGTCAATTGAAGCGTGGTCGGATTCACGTAGACGGCCGAGACCACGGTCGGCGGGGTGCCGGTGGCGCCGCCGTTCACGACGCTCGCCGCCACGTGTGCGTAAGGCGGAACCCCCGGCAGATTCGTGCCCGGATCCCAGAAGCCCGAGCCCGCGATCGACGCGCCGGTGAGCGTCACGTTCGCCGGGTTCTGGCCTTCGGTGACGTTGGCGATCGTACTGGGCGTCGCGGGCGGCGGCGCGATGAGCTTCACCACGCGCACCCCGTAGGAGTTGCTCGCGTCGCAGAACTCCTGCGTGGTCCACATCGTCTGGTCGTCGAGCGGATCGAGGCTGGTGTACGAGTAGTCGCCCCAGCGTCGTCCGCCGGAACCGCCGGGATCGCTCGGCGGGTTGTAGGGCGTGGTGCTGCTCGTGAACAGCACCGGTGTCTGCATGGTGCCCGGCGCATCGCCGGCGAGGCGCCCGACCGTCGCGGCGTTCGCGCGCTCGTTGGTGCCCGCCACGCTGAAGCCCATCGCCGCGTGGCCCTGACCCGAGACCATGATCGAGGGGATCCAGTAGTGGCGCTGGTCGGTGGAATTCGAACCGGAGGCGGTGAAGACGGTGCCGGACTGGACCAGCGTCGGCGTGCCGGAGCCGACCGGGACATTGAGTTCGTACCAGCGCGAGGCGTTGCGCGTCGCGGTCCCGGAAGTCGCTCCGGTGTTCGTCACTCCGAAGTTGTGCGCGGTCCACAGCCGGCCATTGCGCAGATGGGCCGCGAACAGGCGATCGTCGAGCGCATCGAGACGCCCGGGGTTGCCGCCGCTGTTGCCGAGGTGCGGCACCAGGATCGGCGAGCGCGTGGTCGGCACCGTGATCGAGAGGTTGCCGGAGATCGTGGGTGTGCCCGCGGGATTCGAGACCCGTCGGAACATGAGCGTGCCGAACGTCAGGTTGTCCACTCCGATGAAGTAGCCCTCGGTTGCGGCGGGGTCCAGGTTGTCGACGCCCTGCGGCGTGTAGGGGCCGCTCGAACCTGCGGTCGCGACCAGGCCTCGGAACGCCGTCACCACGATTGGACCCGCGCCGAGCACCGAACTCTTGCGCACGACGTAGCCGTCGGTGCTGTTGAAGGTCAGCGAGGCGCCGCAGAAGTTGTTGGTCCCGATGTACAGCGCGCCGGCGTCCACGCCGAGCGTCGGGTAGTCCGCCAGGCAGGTGTTCGAGATGGTCGGCGGCGTCGAAGCGATCGGGATGAAGAAGCGCGTGAAGACGGTACTCGGGGTGATCACGCCGGCGCTCGCCGCGTCGCTGACCGCGATCAGGATGCGATTCGGAACGCTCACCGAGATGATCACGAGGATCCAGCGCGCGCTCAGCCGGTCGTAGCGAATGCGCGGATCGCTCGTCGACGAGCCGGCCAGCACCGAACTGAAGAACACGTCGGTATCCGTGTTGAGCACGCCATCGGCGACTCCGGTCGACTTGTTGAACGTCACGAGACGACCGTTGACGAACGTCACGAACTGACTCGGCCCGACCGCGCCCATCACGTCAGGCGGGAACGACAGGGTGGGATTCACCCCCTGGAGCGTCGCGGCCGTAAAGTTGGTTCCCAACGTCTGAGGGCTGAGCAGGCCATTGCGATTCGCGTCGGTCTTGCCGTTCGAGGGCAGTCCTGAACCCGCGGGGCTCGCGGGCGAGGCGGGGTTCTGCGGCAGGTTCGAGCGGTCCGGCTGCTCGACTTCGCCCTCCATGTCCTTGGGCGCGCGTCCGCTCGCATCGACGGCCGCCTGCGCCCGCATGATCTGCGCGACCGACTGGCCGACCCCAACGGCACCGGTGCTGGTGGCGGAGGCGACCGGAAGCTCGCGCTCCGCGGCGTCGGCAAATCGAACCGCGAGCACCGGTGACGCGAGCACGAGCAGCATGATCAACAGTGGACGCCGAGGTGCGTTCATGGGGGACTCCGCGACTGGAGTGGGAGGCTCGGGGTATCGGGCTGGGCCGAGAGGACGGATGATTCTAGCCAGGTTGCGCGAATCTCCAACCCTTTCTTGCGCTGCTCCGACCTAGGGAGTGCCGCCACGCTGAACCGGTCGTGCGCCACCGCACGCGGTCGGGCCGGGTCGTCGGCTCGATTCCCGCTCTCCATCCCCACGGAGGACACATGAAGCTGGCCTGCTCCTGGTTGATCGTCGCTGTGGCATTCGCCTTCTCCACACCGGTTCGAGCGGCAGAGCTGCCTCGCTCGCCCGTCGGCGCGATCCGCAACAAGATCTCGGCCGCCGACCTGTTGAGCGCCGAGTCGATTCTCGAAGTCTACGAGCGCAACAATGGCCGCGACGCGCAATGGGTCGAGGGCCTTGGATGGCTGGCGCGTGGCGCGCTGCTGCTCGGCGAACGCGAGAAGGCTAAACGTTACGCGGACACCACCTGTCGGACCTGCGAGACGCGAATCGCAGCCGGGGCAGATCTCGAAACCGAGAGCAGCCTCGTCACCGCACTCGGTGCCTCGATCGAGGTCGAAGCTCAACTGCGGCAGCACTCGAAGGGAACGCGCAATGCGGCCCGGTACCTCGAGGGTCAGCTCGCGCGTTACTCGAAGCCGATCGGATTCCGATCGCGCATCTACAAGCGTCTCAACCTGTTGACGCTCGAGGGTCAGGCGGCGCCCGAGCTCGCGGTCGAGGATCGGCTCGGAGCCGCGTCGACGTCGCTCGCGGCGCTCGAGGGGCGGCCGGTGCTGCTGTTCGTGTGGTCGGAATCGTGCGGAGACTGCAAGGCTCAGGCGGCGGCACTGGCGGCGGTCAAACGGCGCTACGAACCCGCAGGGCTTCAGGTGGTGGCGTTGACGCGCTACTACGGTGGCGAGGAAGCGAGTGTCGAAAAGGCGCGGGCCGACAGCGTGTGGAACGACGTCTACCGCGACATCGGTCCGATCCCGAACGTGTTCAGCACCGCCTCGATGCAGCGCTACGGTGGCTCGAGCACGCCGACCTTCATTTTCGTGGATCGGCGCGGTGTGGTCCGTGACTACCTGCCGACGCGCCTCACCGAACAGGAACTCGATCGTCGCGTGGCCGCGATCCTTCGCTGACCTCGGGTTGCGGGGTCGTCGCGGGTGCCGTGACTGCTAGACTCGCGCCCATGCGCCGCCCCCTGATTGCAGTGCTGCTGCTCGTGACGGTCGCGACGGTCTGGTTGTTGATGCCTCCGCCCGCGGTTCAGCAGGCCGCTGCGCGCGACGCGTCTTCCTACGAGGAAGCGTTCGCGCGGTGGCAAGGACTGCGCGCCGCCGACGCGCTTGCGCTCACGCCCGGCTGCGAGAGCCGCGCGCTGTTGCAGGGTGCTCGCGCGCCCCGCGCGGTGTTGCTGCTGCACGGCATCACGAACTGCCCGCTTCAGTTCGCGGCGCTCGCCGAATCGCTGCACGCGACAGGAGACAACGTGCTGGTGCCGCGGCTGCCGCGTCACGGGCTCGCCGATCGAATGACCGTCGAGCTGGCCTCGCTTCGAGCCGAGGAGGTCGCGGGGCTGGTCGCCGAGTGCGTCGGTGTGGCGCGGGGCTTCGGCGACACCGTGGTGGTCGTGGGTCTCTCGCTGACCGGTGTCGCGACCGCGTGGGCGGCCGACAATCTGGCCGACGTCGACCGCGCGATCGTGATCGCTCCGGCCTTCGCGCCACCCTGGCGACCTGCCTGGCTCGCGCCGCTCGCGACGCGACTCTCGCTGCGACTGCCGAACGTGTTCGTGTGGTGGGACGATGCGAAGGAGGAACGGCTCGAAGGACCACGCCAGTGCTACCCGCGATTCTCGACCCGGGCGATGGGCGAGGGCTACCGATTCGGCGGGCAGGTCATGGTGGACGCCACCCGTGGCGCACCGCGCGCGCGCAGCCTGTGGATCTTCACCACCGCCGACGACCGCGCGGTCGACAATGTGCGCGCCGCGACGCTCGCGCGTCACTGGCGCAATGCGGGCGCGACCGTGAACGAGTACCAGTTCGCCGCCGGTGACTCGATCGTGCACGACATGATCGACCCGGCGCAGGTCGGAGCACGTGTGGCTCGCGTCTACCCGGTGCTGCTGGCCGCGATTCGCGGCGCGCCGCTGCCGCGCTGAGGTACGGCGCTACCGCCGCGTCCGAGCGGCACGGCGGTCGCGACCCGGCTACCGCATCCGCACCAGCTTGTGGCGCACCGTTTCGCCGCCGGCAGTGAGTTCGGCGAAGTAGACGCCCGAGACCATCCGTTCACCACGGTCGTTCGAGCCATCCCATGAAGCCGTCCGTACGCCCGGCTCGATCATCCCGTCCACCAGCGTGCGCACCAGCGCTCCCTGCAGGTCGAAGATTCGCATCCGCACCGGCAGTCGCGCGGGCAGCGAGTAGGTGAGTGCGGCATCGCGTGCGAACGGATTCGGGAACGGCGGGCGCATCACGACTCGAATCGGATCGAGCAACGCGATCGGCCCTTCCGGGATGTCCACGTTCGTGAGGGTGCCCGAGAGCGTGAAGTTGTAGTTGCCGGTGTCGTTGAGTCCCGCGTCCTCGATCATCACCATGTGATACCCGGTCGCGGTCAGCGGATAGCTGACGTTGTCGGTCGAGGTCGCGACCGTGGCGGGTCCGCCGCCGGGCGGATAGATCCAGATCTCGGTATTCAGCAGCCCCGAGGTGGTGACGGCGCCGATCTGCGCGGTCTGCCCGCTGGTGCCGTGGAACGAGTACACGTCGAGGTCGCCGATCGGCGAGATCGAGCCGCTGCGGGCGGCACCCGAGGTCACGACTCCACCGTTGGGATCGGTGGCGGAGGTGAAGATGCCGGTCGTGACGTTCACGAACGCGAGGTTGTAGGTGCCGGTGTGGTCACCGGCGAAGTCCTCGACCACCGCGGTGTAGGTGCCGGTCGCCAGCAGCTGATGATCGAGCCGGTTGGAGTTGACCGAGGCCTCGAAGTTGCCACCGCCCGGCGGGTAGATCGTGACCACGGTGTTGTAGCTCGCCGCACTGGTCTCGACCGCGCTGAAGACCACGCGTTGACCGAGGGTGCCCGTGAACGTGTATGCGTCGAAGTCGCCGACGCCGGTGTTGTTGCCGAGCCTGGTGCCGCCCGACACGATTGCGCCGCCATCCAGATCTCCGCCCGAGGTGTGGGGACCCGCCGAGACGTTCATCAGCGAGACCGAGTAGCTGCCGCTCTCATCGTTGGCGGCGTCTTCGATGAGTGCCGTCCAGGTGCCGGTGGCGTTCAGTTGCACATCCGCGCGGTCGGCCGAGCTGACATAGATGGGCGGGCCGCCACCTGCCGGGTAGAGCCACAGCTGGCTGTTCATCGCGCCACCGGTCGCCACACCCACGAACAGGACGCGCTGGCCCGATGTCCCCGAGAACGTGAACGCGTCCATGTCGCCGACCCCGCTCACGGTACCGGTCTTGATCTCGTTCGAAGCGATCGGGCCGCCATCCAGATCGCCGGCGATCGTGAATGGCCCGGCGGTGACGTTGAGATAGGAGAGTGTGTAGGTGCCGGTGTGGTCGTTCGCGAAGTCCTCGACCACCGCGGTGTAGGTGCCGGTCGCCAGCAGCTGATGATCGAGCCGGTTGGAGTTGACCGAGGCCTCGAAGTTGCCACCGCCCGGCGGGTAGATCGTGATCACGGTGTTGTAGCTCGCCGCGCTGGTCTCGACCGCCGCGAACGCGATGCGCTGGCCGGCCGTCCCGGAGAACGTGAACGCGTCGATGTCGCCGATGCCGGTGTTGTTGCCGGTCTTGATCTCGGCCGAGACGATCGCACCGCCATCGAGGTCGCCGACCGAGGTGAATGGCCCGGCGCTCACGTTCATGAACGAGACCGAGTAGCTGCCGCCCTGATCGTTGGCGGCGTCTTCGATGAGTGCCGTCCAGGTGCCGGTGGCGTTCAGTTGCACATCCGCGCGGTCGGCCGAGCTGACATAGATGGGCGGGCCACCACCGGCCGGGTAGAGCCACAGCTGGCTGTTCATCGCGCCACCGGTCGCCACATCCACGAACAGGACGCGCTGGCCCGTGGTTCCCGAGAACGTGAACGCGTCCATGTCGCCGACCCCGCTCACGGTACCGGTCTTGATCTCGTTCGAAGCGATCGGGCCGCCATCCAGATCGCCCGCGATCGTGAATGGCCCGGCGGTGACGTTGAGATAGGAGAGTGTGTAGGTGCCGGTGTGGTCGTTCGCGAAGTCCTCGACCACCGCGGTGTAGGTGCCGGTCGCCAGCAGCTGATGATCGAGCCGGTTGGAGTTGACCGAGGCCTCGAAGTTGCCACCGCCCGGCGGGTAGATCGTGACCACCGTGTTGTAGCTCGCCGCACTGGTCTCGACCGCCGCGAACGCGATGCGCTGGCCGGCGACTCCGGAGAACGTGAACGCGTCGATGTCGCCGATGCCGGTGTTGTTGCCGGTCTTGATCTCGGCCGAGACGATCGCGCCACCGTCGAGGTCACCGACCGAGGTGAACGGCCCGGCGCTCACGTTCATGAACGAGACCGAGTAGTTGCCACCCTGGTCGTTGGCGGCGTCTTCGATGAGTGCCGTCCAGGTGCCGGTGGCGTTCAGTTGCACATCCGCGCGGTCGGCGGTGCTGATGTAGATCGGAGGGCCACCACCTGCCGGGTAGAGCCACAGCTGGCTGTTCATCGCGCCACCGGTCGCCACACCCACGAACAGGACGCGCTGGCCCGATGTCCCCGAGAACGTGAACGCGTCCATGTCGCCGACCCCGCTCACGGTACCGGTCTTGATCTCGTTCGAAGCGATCGGGCCGCCATCCAGATCGCCGGCGATCGTGAATGGCCCGGCGGTGACGTTGAGATAGGAGAGTGTGTAGGTGCCGGTGTGGTCGTTCGCGAAGTCCTCGACCACCGCGGTGTAGGTGCCGGTCGCCAGCAGCTGATGATCGAGCCGGTTGGAGTTGACCGAGGCCTCGAAGTTGCCACCGCCCGGCGGGTAGATCGTGATCACGGTGTTGTAGCTCGCCGCGCTGGTCTCGACCGCCGCGAACGCGATGCGCTGGCCGGCCGTCCCGGAGAACGTGAACACGTCGAAGTCACCGATCGCCGCGTTGCTCCCGGTCTTGATCTCGGCCGAGACGATCGCCCCACCGTCCAGATCACCGCCCGAGGTATAGGGACCGATCGTCAGGTTCACGAAACCAATGCTGTAGCCGCCCGCGTCATTGAGTCCGACGTCCGAAATCTCAACCGTCCACGTCCCGTTGGCCGTGAGCTGAAAGTCGAGCCGGTCGGCGGAGCTGTTCCAGGTCACGGTTCCTCCCGGAGCTCTCAGGACGATGCTCGTGTTCGGGGCTCCGCTGGTCGTCACCGCGCTGATGAGGACGCGTTGACCGTTGCTGCCGGAAAAAGTCCAAGTCTCGGTAAAGGTGGGTCCCGCGATCGTGCCGCTGACCACCGTTCCCGAGGTGAGGGGTCCGGCAGCGAAGGCGGCCGGAGCCGCGGTCGCGAGCAGAGAGCACAGGGCGAGCATCACGCGAAGCGGGGGAGCGAAGCGCATGAGTGAGTCCTCGGTCGAAGCGGGGAGCGCGGCGTCGTAGCGGAAGGATGACGGCCCAAACGGGCAAAACGATGCACCAAGTCTACCGGCCGACCCCGACGAGTCGATAGCGAGAACTGGCAGAATCGGCCCGCAATGACGCCGCAAGGCGAATTCGGCGCTCGGGCCGCCTTGTCTCGAAGGGCCGTCTCGGGTCACACTGCGTCCCAGACCGACCTCGCCACCCCCGGCGGGTCGCCCCGATTGTGGCGCTGCCAGGTGCGCGCCGACCCCGACGGACGCCACCGGCTCAGGATCGACCATGGGACGCATTTTCGAAGCACGCAAACACGTCATGTTCGCCCGCTGGGACCGCATGTCCAAGGCGTTTGCGCGTGTCGGCAAGCAGATCGCGATCGCGGTGCGGGCCGGTGGCCCGAATCCCGACGACAATTCCACCCTGCGGCGCGTCATTCAGAACGCGCGGCAGGTCAACATGCCGAAGGACAAGGTCGAGGCCGCGATCAAGCGCGCGCTCGGCAACGACCAGGCGAACTACGAGGAAATCGTCTACGAAGCGTACGCACCACATGGAGTCGCGATCCTGATCGAGGCCGCGACCGACAACGTCACCCGCACTGCCGGAAGCATCCGCAGTCGCCTCTACAAGGGCAACGGAAACCTCGGCAGCACCGGAAGCGTGGCGTTCCAGTTCAAGCGCATGGGTGTCTTCCGCTTGAAACCCGAGGGCCTCGAACCCGAAGCCCTGGAACTCGATCTGATCGATCACGGTCTCGACGAAATGGGCGAGAGCACCGGAGAGAAGGGCGAGGCGCAGCTGGTAGTCCGTTGCGCGTTCGCCGACTTCGGGCAACTTCAGAAGGCCCTCGAGGACCGCAAGCTCGTGCCGCTCTCCGCCGAGTCCGAGTACATCGCGACGACTCCGATCGAACTGCCCGAAGCGCAGGCGACCGAAGTCATGAAACTCGTGGACCTGCTGGAGCAGGACGACGACGTGCAAAAGGTGTTTCACAACCTGGCCTGAGACGCCGGGTGGAAGGAATGGCATGAGTCCCCACACGAAACGCGGAGGCGAGCGCGAACGCGCGACGAAATCGACCTCCGCCGCTTCAAGTCACGCAGCCTCCGCAACGAAACACGCGGTCGCTGCACCCAGTCATGCGGCTCCTGCGCCGCGACGTCCGGCGGGTACGCGGAACGCATCGGTGACCACCAGCGTCACCTTCGAATCGCTCGGACTTCCCGAGAAACTGGTCCGCAACCTCCGCTCGGTCGGCTACGAGAATCCGACGCCGATCCAGGCTCGCGCGATTCCGCTCATTCTTCCCGGCCGCGATCTGGTCGCGGCCGCTCAGACCGGCAGCGGCAAGACTGCCGCATTTCTGCTTCCGATCCTGGTCCGGTTGCTGACCGCCGGGGACCGGCTGCGTGGCCTGGTTCTGGTGCCGACTCGTGAACTCGCGGCGCAGGTCGAGCAGGCGGCGCAGAAATACGCGCGTCACACCGGCATTCGCGTGGCATCCGTTTACGGCGGCGTGCCGATCGGACCGCAGGAGCGCGTGCTCAGGCACGAGGGCGTGGACCTGTTGATCGCCACTCCCGGACGCCTGCTGGACCTCAACGGCCGTCAAAGCGTCAGCCTTCAGGACGTCGAAGTTCTGGTGCTCGACGAAGCCGATCGCATGGTCGACATGGGGTTTGCCCCCGACCTGCGGCGCATCCTGCATCTGCTTCCGAGCCATCGTCAGACGCTGATGTTCTCCGCCACCATGCCGACCGAGCTGAACAAGGTCGCGAGCGAAGCGCTGAACAAGCCGCAGCGACTCGAGATCTCGCCGCCTTCCAAGCCGGTGGAATCGGTCTCGCAGGCGTTCTATCCGGTCTCGCGCCACTTGAAGGCGAACCTGCTCGAAGAAATCCTGCAGC
This sequence comes from Candidatus Eisenbacteria bacterium, assembly GCA_013140805.1. NCBI lineage: Bacteria > Candidatus Eiseniibacteriota > Candidatus Eiseniibacteriota bacterium. The sequence goes on along the minus strand of JABFRW010000006.1, from coordinate 30,955 downwards.
GTGCCGAACGCGGCAGCACGATCGTGTTCGCGCGCACCAAGCGCGGAGCGGACCGGCTGACCCGCATCCTGCATGATCGCGGTCTCGACGCCGACGTGCTGCACGGCGATCGCAGCCAGGGTCAGCGCGAGCGCACCATGCTCAAGTTCCGCCGCGGTCGGGTGGACATTCTGGTGGCGACCGACATCGCCTCGCGGGGCATCGACGTGACCGACGTCACGCACGTCATCAACTTCGACGTGCCGCTGTCACCCGAGGACTACGTGCACCGCATCGGCCGCACCGGTCGCATGCACTCGACCGGCGATGCGCTGACGCTGGTGAGCCCCGAGGAAGAGAAGGACGCGAATGCGATCGAGCGTCACATCGGGCACAAGGTCACGCGCCGCAAGCTGAGCGATTTCGACTACGGCCGCGTGGCTCCGCCGCGCGGTGCGAACGCCGGTGGAGGGCGCGGTGGTGCGCGCGAACCTCGCGAGGAACGTGGTCGCGTTCGGCGCAGCGCGAGTCGCGAAGGTGCTCCGGCGCGTGCGTCGCACGCCCGCGACACCGCCGCTCCGGCGCGCGGTCGCAGCTCGCATGCGGCGACCGGTCGGTCGTCGTCCGGCGAGTCGAAGCCGGCCGGAGAATCGCGCTCGGGCGGACACGCGAAGCCTGCTGCATCGCACGGGCGGCGTCCCAAGCCCGCGCGTGACGGCCGGAGGCGTTAGCATTCCGCTTCTGCAAACTCACCGGGTCCGCCGCGATTCCGATTGACGCGGCGGAGCTCGGCCCCCAGACTTCCTGCCATGAAGACTTCTTCGCTCTCGATCTTCTGCACGTGTTGTTCCCCGCCTCGGCGGGGGACTTCACGTGGTTTTCTCGAGCGCGGCTGACGCAGACGACGCCGAAACTCGGGACTTGAGGCCCACCGCAACGCGGTGGGCTTTTTTGTTGGTGTTTGGAGCACCCGCCGGCGCCGCCAGGGAGTTCGATCGCTGAAACTTTTCGCCATTCCACCCAGTGTTGTCCTGGCCCCTCGGATCGCGCGGGCGCGCGATGCCGCGAGACCCTCGGAGCGGTGTCAGCCATGAATCATCAGACGCGTGTCTACGACGACATTCTCGAGCTGCTGCCCGACGTGGATCATCCGACGCCGCTGGTGCGCATTCGCCGTCTGGCGCCCGTGACGGGCTTCGAGCTGCACGCCAAGCTCGAGTGGATGAACCCGTTCGGCTCGGTAAAGGACCGGGCGGCGGCCTACCTGCTGCGGGACCTCGTGAGGCAGGGCAAGCTCGTGCCCGGTCGTTCCGCGGTCGAGGCGACTTCGGGAAACACCGGGCTCAGCATGGCGGGCATTGCGGCCGCCCTCGGTGTGGGGATGCGCGCCGTGGTTCCGAACCGGGTGCCGCTCGAGAAGAAAGTGCTGCTGCGCATCGCCGGCGCCGAACTCGACGTGATCAACGACGCGGTGTGCCCGAGTCCCGGCATGGGCGAGGGGTCGATCAACCTGGCGCGCACGCGCGCCAGGGCCGAACCGGATCGCTACGTGATGCCGAACCAGTACGAGAACGAGCTCAACGCGCGAGCCCACTACGAGACCACCGGCCCCGAGATCTGGCGCCAGACCGCCGGCCGCGTGACGCACCTGTTCGTGACGCTCGGCACCTGCGGGACCGCGATGGGTTGCGGCCGGTTCTTGAAGGAGCGCAATCCACGGGTGAAGCTGATCGCGCTGCAGCCGAGCGAGGGGCACGACGTGCCCGGCCTGCGCAACGTGTCGGAGCTCGGAGTTTCCAGGCTGTTCGACCCCGCGATGATCGACGAGCTGATCGAGATCGACTTCGAACTCGCCTACACACGTGCGCTCGAACTGGCACGCGGCGAAGGGCTGATGGCCGGTCCGAGCGCCGGACTGGTGTTCGAGGGCGCGTGTCGAGTGGCCGAGCGCGGGGGCGCGGGAGTCGGCGTGATGATCTTTCCGGACAATGCATTCAAGTACATCTCGAGCTTCGTCAAACACCTTCCACAGCTGGCCGAGGGGACGACGGCCGACCGTCGTGAACACGCGTCACGGACGACCGAATGAAAGGAAACTCCCAGATGTCGAAGCACGCGCAATCGGAAGTGCTGGTCACCACCGACTGGGTGAAGGCGAATCTCGACGCGCCGTCGATCAAGCTGGTCGAAGTCGATGTGGACACCCTCGCCTACGACGCCGGTCACATCGCGGGCGCGATCGGCTTCAACTGGCAGACGCAGCTGCAGGATCGCGTGCGCCGGGACATCCTGTCGAAGGAGACCTTCGAGCAATTGATGGGCGACCACGGGATCGGAAACGACGACATCGTGGTGCTGTATGGCGACAACAACAACTGGTTCGCGGCCTACGCGTTCTGGTTGTTCCGCATCTACGGACATCGCGACGTGCGCCTCATGAACGGCGGGCGCGTGAAGTGGCTCGCCGAAGACGACAAGGCGCTCACGGTCGTGAAGCCCACGATCGCGAAGACCCGGTATGTGGCACGCGAGCCCGATCGCTCGCTACGGGCGCTGGTCGTCGACGTGCTGCGGGCGGTCGAGGGCGGGAGTCACAACCTGATCGACGTGCGCAGCCCCGACGAATTTACAGGCAAGCTGCTGGCGCCTCCCGGCCTCTCCGAGACGGCCCAGCGCGCGGGTCACGTGCCCGGAGCGCGCAGCGTGCCCTGGTCGCGTGCCGTCAACCCGGACGGCACGTTCAAGTCCGTCGACGAGCTGCGAACCCTCTATCTGGGCGATGCCCAGCTCGATCCCGCCAAACCGACGATCGCCTACTGTCGCATCGGGGAGCGCTCGAGCCACACCTGGTTCGTGCTCACTTACCTGCTCGACCTGAAGGACGTCCGCAACTACGACGGATCGTGGACCGAGTACGGCTCGATGATCGGAGTGCCGATCGAGCGCGACCCGGTGGAAGCGCTCGCGACCACTTCGTAGCCCGCGTCGGCTGGATCACCAGATGCGGGCGCGCTCCGCTTCCGGAAGCACCATGGGCGCGCCCGCCTCGAGACCGAACGCGTCCGCGAACTCGGGCAGGTTCGAGAGCGGTCCATTGGTTCGAAACACTCCCGGTGCGTGCGGATCGGTGTTCAGCAGCAGCTTCGCCTGCGCGTCGCGCACGTTCTGACGCCACAGCTGCGCGTAGGCGAGGAAGAACCGCTGCGCGGGCGTGAAGCCGTCGATCTTCGGCATGCGCTTGTTCGCGAGCGAACGCTGCAGGGCGCCGTACGCGATGCTCACGCCGCCGAGGTCCGCGAGGTTCTCGCCGAGCGTGAGCTTGCCGTTGATCTTGAGCGTGTCGATCACCACGAAGCGGCTCGCCTGGCGTTCGACCTTCGACGAGCGCTCCTCGTAGCGCTTCGCGTCCTCGGGTGTCCACCAGTCGCGCAGGTTTCCGACCGCGTCCGACTTGCGGCCCTGGTCGTCGAAGCCGTGCGTCAGCTCGTGCCCGATCACCGAGCCGATGCCGCCGTAGTTGACCGCGTCGTCGGCCTCCGCGTCGAAGAACGGCGGCTGCAGGATGCCGGCCGGGAACACGATCTCGTTGAAGCGCGAGTTGTAGTACGCGTTCACCGTCGGCGGCGTCATGCTCCATTCCTTGCGATCGACCGGGCGACCGAGCTTGGCGATGTTGCGCCGGTATTCGAACTGTTGGGCGCGCATCACGTTCAGCACCAGCGGTCCGCGATCGATCTCGAGTCCGGAGTAGTCACGCCACTGGGCGGGGTAGCCGATCTTGACCGCGAATGCCTCGAGCTTGGCGAGCGCCTGCTGCTTGGTCTGGGGGCCCATCCAGTCGAGGGTCTGGATGCGCTCGCGCAGCTCGACCCGCAGGCTCTCGACCATCGCCTCGACTCGCAGCTTCGCTTCGGGCTTGAAGGTCCGCGCGACGTACAGCTCGCCGAGCGCCTCACCGATGCTGCGATCGACGGTGAGCAGCGCGCGCCGCCAGCGCGGACGCATCTCGCTGGTTCCACTCAGGGCACGCTGGAAGAAGTCGAAGTTCTCGTTCACGAAGGCACTGCTCAGGTACTCCGCGGAACTGCGCAACACGTTCCAGCGCAGGTACGATTTCCAGTCCTCGATCGGCACGCTCGCGATCATTCGGTCGAGCTGCTTCACGAACTCGGGCTGCCCCACGTTGAGCGCGCGCCGATCCGCGATCCCCATGCCCTCGTAGAGCCGGATCCACGACAGATTGGGGGTGAGCGACGCGAGCGAATCGAGCGTCATCTTGTGGTAGTTCGCCTCCTGGTCGCGCCGCTGAACGCGCGTCAGCGAGGCGTTCGCGAGTTCGGTCTCGATCTTCATCACCGCCGCCGCCTGCGCCGCGGCCGCCGTGGAGTCACCGCCCAGCATCCGGAACATGCGGCCCATGTGCGCGACGTACTGATCGCGCAGCTTCTGCGAGGCGGGGTCGGTCTTGGTGTAGTAGTCGCGGTCCGGCATGCCGAGCCCGCCCTGGAACACCTGCACGATCACGTCGGTGCTCTGCTTGGCGTCGGGGGCCGCGAACACGCCGAACGGTGCGCGAAGGCCCAGCGTCTGCAGATGAGCGATCGCATCCAGCAGCTGGTCGCGATCCGAGATGCGGGCGATCGACTTCAGTTCGCCGGCCAGCGGGCGGGCGCCGTCGATCTCGGCCCGCACCGAGTCCATCGCACTCGCATACAGGTCGCCGACGCGCTGAATCGTGCTGCCGTGCGGCGCCGACCGGGTGCGTGCCGCTTCTTCGAGCACCGAGCGCAGCAGATCCTGGTTGCTCTTCGCGAGCACCGCGAACGAGCCCCAGCGGCTCTCATCGGCCGGCACCGGATTGCGGTCGATCCAACCCCCGTTCGCAAAGCGATAGAAGTCGAGGCCGGGCGAGACCGACGGATCCAGGTTGAGCGGATCGATCGGCTTGGAGGCCGCCGACTCCGGCTGCGAGGCCGCGAGCACGAACAGTGTCGCGGCCACGAACAGCCGGCGAATGCGGGCGTGAAGAACAGGGCGATCGGGCATGGGATGGACTCCGGTCGAGGGGGCACGACGCAGGGGCGGCGCCACGCGGAAGGTCGGCGACTATAATGCCGCCATCATGCCGATCCAAGGAGTCGCACGAGGCGCGCATCGCGCGATGATTCTCGCCTCGATGCTGACGATGGCGCTCGCTTGCGCGGCCGCGCAGGCACGATCGTCGCCGGCGCCCCGCGCCGATTCGTGCGAAGCCGCGTGGGTGTGGGCCGGCATTCCGCCCGGCGCGATCCCGCAGTCGGTGCGCACGCTGTACGTGTACCAGGGCGAGCTGGTCGCCCACGCCGACGGCGTGCACTTCACGCGCGGCGGTCCGTGGCCGTCCGCCGGCGACTCGCGTGCGCTCATTCCGGTGGTGCGACTTCGCGGCGAGGTGGAAGCGCACGAATGCGTGCGGGTGCTCGAGAGCGCCGCGAACGCGTGGCGTTCGCGGGGCCGAACCGTGCCGGGTGTGCAACTCGACTACGACGCGCCGTCACGACGCCTCGGCGAGTACGCCAGATTCGTGCGCGAGGTGAGAAGCAATCTGGATCCTGCTCTGGCGCTGAGTGTTACGGGACTTGCCGATTGGCTGGTGGCAGCTCGACCCGAGGCACTCGACGCGCTTGCGGTCGCCGCGGACGATGTGGTTTTTCAGCTCTACCACTCGCATCACCCGGTCCCGCGCCTTGGTCTCTATCACGCCGCACTCGCGCGCTTCCGCCAGCCGTTTCGCGTCGGCCTGCTGGCCGGCATGTCGGTGCCGGCCGCCGTGCGATCGAATCCACGCTATCGCGGAAGCCTGCGCTTCATTCAAATGGGAGTCCCTGCGCCATGATTCGAGCCGTCGTGATGCGCCGCCTCGCCGAGGGTGCCCTGTGGCTGATCGCGATCGTTGCCGTGTCCGCTCCACCGACCGCGCGCGCCTGTGGTCCGGATCCCTGCGAGTCGTACGCGTGGCCCGGTCTCGCCGACAGCGCGCGCGTGTTTCCGATCCGCGACGACGATGGGCCAGGGCGACGACTCGAGGCCCTGATGCGCGTCTACCTGGGCGGGGACGTCACGCGAAAGCTGTGGAGCGCATCGCACGAGGCGAGCTGGCAATCGTTCCAGGCCGACTCCTTCGCCGCGCGCCTGCGCGACTTCTGCGCGACGCATCGGGTCGCGATGCCGACGCTCGCCGAGCATCCGACGCGCTACCTCAACTACTTCGACGGCGTGTGCGGGTCGAACGACTACGCCGCCGCAGCCCGCTTTCTGGACGCGATCGCGGCGGAGCCGGCGTTGCTCACGCGGCTCGACACGCTGATCGGCTGGCGACTTCGGCTGGTCGGGTGGTGCGCGAGCGAGGCCGCGTCGGCGGACAGCCTGATCGGCGAGATGCAGCGCGTGTCGAAGGGCGACGCGGTGCTCGCCGAGGCGGCCACTTACCTGGAAGGCGCGGCGTTGTTCTATACCGGCCGTGCGGCCGCGGCTCGAACCGTCTTCGAGCGTGCGACACAGGCGCGCAATCCGTGGATCGCTGAGACCTCGCGCTACATGATCGCGCGCTCGCTGCTGATCGCCGCGCAGGCGGGGTGGGACGGCTGGGGCGATCGTTCGGCGATCGACGTGGCGACGCTCACCGCGTCGCGGACGGCGTTCGCGACCTACTCGGCCAGGTTCCCCAATGGGCGCTATGCCTCGTCGGCCCGTGGCATCGAGCGTCGTATCCTGCTCCTGTCGGGTGGTGCCGCCGAGCTGGCGCGCCTCGAAGTATCCGGGTTTCACGCGCTGCTCGCCGACGGAAGTTCGGATCCAGGCGCGGGCTTCGTACTGGGGGAGGCGACCGCGTATTTCCCCGCTGCCGAGTTGAGCGCCGCCGACTATCCGTGGAGCGAGCCGTTGCTCGCGGTGGCGAATCTGCCGCGGGCGAGGTGGGTGATGAGCGATCTCGATGGAGCCATGAAGGCCCTGGCCGAGGCCAGGTCGGCATACAGCCGCTATCCCGGGTTGTACGTCTTCACACGTTCAAGTCTCGAGCTCGCGGCCGGGCGTCCGACCGCGCTCGGCGAGGAGCTGCCCGCGAACGCGCCACCGCTGTTGCGGCTTTCGCTGCACCTGTTGCGCGCTCGAGCGCTGGCCGGGATGGGGCGGAATGCGGCCGCGCGCGAAGCGCTTCGCCAGGTCGCGATCGGCGTCCCGGCAGTCGCTCAGGATGCGCGGTTCGTGGCCGATGTGGCGCGACTGCATCGGGCGGACGGCGACTGGGCGGGAGTGTTCGCGCCTGGCTCGCCGTTTCGCGACAGCCTGCAGGCGTTCGAGCTGTTCGATGCACTGCTTACGAGCCGAGCACTCGGGGAACTCCCGGCGAGCGGCACCGTCGGTGGAGCACGCGCGCTCACGTCGTTGCGATTGCTGAGACATCTGCGCTCGCGGCAGTACCTGGAGTTCCTCGAACTCTGGGAGCGCGCCGGGAAGCCCGCGCCGTTCGGCGAGGCCGAGACCGCTGCGCGTCGACTGGTCGCGAACCCGAACGATGCGGCCGGGCTGTTCAACGCGGGCTACTTCCTGCAACTGCGCGACCACTGGCCGGGCGTGTGTTGCGTTTGCTATCAACTTTCGAGCGATTCGCCACTTGCGGAGTCGGAGCGCTGGGGCGCGCCGCCAATCGACTACTACGTGCAGGCGCTGGCGCGACTCGCGACGCAGCCGCCGAGCGATCTCGAGGCCAAGGTGCTGCACTACGCGATCCTCACCCACAAGCCGGGCACCTTCGGATACGCGGGGCTTCGCACCTATGACGAGCGCATCCCCCAGGCCACGCGGCGTGCCTGGTTCCAGCGCCTGAAAACGCGTTACCCGAACAGTTCGTGGGCCCGCAAGACGCCGTACTTCTACTAGTTCGGGCTGCAGCTCTGGACGGAGCCGCCCGCGAACCTGGCGCGCAGCAGGATCGAGAGGTCGCGCGCATCGAGCTGCCCATCGGCGTTGTAGTCGCAGCGCGAGCCGTAGCTCGAGAAGCGCTGCGCGAGGAATCGACTCAAGTCCACGGCGTCGACTCCGTTGTGACCGTCGAGGTCGAGGGTGCTGATGATCAGCCGCCCGGCGACTGCGCCGTCGACGTAGACCTGCGCGCACGGCGGGAGAGTCGCGGCCGCGGGCGATGCACTCGCGTGGCCCGCCACTCGAATGCGTACTTCGGAGTTCGCGTCGGCGCTGAACACGATCGTCGCTCCGCTCGCAAACGTCCCCGGTGCTCCCCACAGGGGATCGGAGCAGAATTGCACGCCCTGCTCGCCGCACTCCGAGAAGTCGATCGAAACGCTCGCGAACGGGCACGGGGTGCCGGTGGTGGCGCGCCGCAGTTGGATGACCTTTTCGACCAGTGCATCGATCACGCCGCCGCTGGAAGCACCAAGCACCAGCCCGACGCCGAGCGGCGTCTGCTCGAGTTGCCAACAGCCGCTCTCGGGTCGCACTTCGGTGGCAGCCGAGGTCGTGGATGTGAAGAGCAGCAGGGCGGCCGCGCACGTCACGATCACTCGGGTCGCTCGGTGATGCGCATCTCTGGGGGGCATGGGCGGCCTCCGTTCGCGGGTCAGCCGGGACACTCGGCAATACCCCGAGCGCGGGAGTGAGTTCCGCGCTCACTCGACCTCGCGACGTGTCATGCCCCGCGGGGAAGCGCTACCCCAGCACTCCGCCACCGTAGGCCAGCGGAACCGGAGTGCGACGTCGCGAGAACAGAGACATCGGGAAGCGATATCCGGTATTGGGCAGCGTCAGCTCGAGCGGCTGCGCATCGGTGTTGCGGCCGCTGACATTGGCCGTCACTACCTCGGAGGCCAGCCAGCCGATCACCGGGGCGGCCTTGAACCACGCGCCGCTGGTGCCGATCGCGACGAAGTAGCCGCGCGTGTCGGTGCGATCGACGATCGGGTACCAGTCCTGCACTGTGACGTCGTAGAGCCCCACGAGGCCCATGATCTGATCGGGCTCGAGCCACGGCACGCGCTTGCGCGCCGCTTCGAGCCGACGCTGGAGCACCGCTCGCTCGGCCGTCGGCTCGTGCGCGTCGGCCTCGGCGATCCACTCGGTCTCGTCCTCGGGCCACACCGCTCCGATGCGCAAGCGCTCGGGATCGGGGCGCAGGTAGTAACCGTGGCGAAGGTCCGCGATCACGGGCAGCGCAGCGAGCCGCTCGGCCTGAGAAGTCGCGGTCGCGTGCAGCACGACCTGTCGCAGCGGTGCGGTCTGAAGCGCGAGCGGAGAGCGGGCGACGAGATTCACCCAGCCCGAGTGCGGTCCTGCGCAGTTGATCACGGTCGGCGCTTCGAGCAGTTCGTTCGCGTCGGTTCGCACCCCTCGCACCGACAGGCCGCCGTCGCGCCACTCGGTGAGCACCTCGCGCACGCGCGCACCGGTCACGATGTTGGCGCCCGCCGCGGCGGCCGCGCGAGCCACGTCGCGCGTCGCCTGCTCGGGCGCGTCGACGTAGCCGCCTTCGGGCTCGTAGAGCCCTTCGACTGACTCGTCCGCATCGAACTGAAGCGTCGGAAAGCGCTGCGCCAGCGCGTCGCGATCGAGCTGCTCGGCGACGATTCCCACCTGCCGCATCGAGCGTGCGAGCTGCGGCGTGCTGGGCTCGCCGGCCGGCAGCAGGAACAGCACGCCACAATTGCGAAGTGACGCTCGCTTGCCCTGATCACCGGGAGGCACCCGATCGGACCAGCGTTCCCATTCGCGCAGGCCCTCGAGCGCCAGCGCCATCGCCGCCTCGTGGCTGTAGCGCTGGCGAACGATCGCGGTCGAGCGCGCAGTCGAACCGAGCCCGACGCGAGCCTCGCGCTCGAGCACCGTGACGCGGGCCCCGCGGCGCGCGAGGTGCCACGCAGTCGAGCAGCCGATGATGCCGCCGCCGATGACGATCGCGTCGTGGCTCACGAGCCGTGCAGAATCCTGAGGTAGGCGTTCATCCACACGTCGCCCCACAGAAACGCGATCATCGCGGCGGGGGCGAGCAGCGTGCCGAACGGGAGCGCGGTCTGGCCGTTGCCGCCGCGCCGCAGGATCAGCCAGCCGCCCCACAGGCTGCCGGCGAGTGCGGCGAGAAACAGCGTGACGAGCGTCATCTCCCAGCCGAGCACCGCCCCGAACATCGCGGCGAGCTTGACGTCGCCACCGCCCATGCCCTCGACCTTTCGGAACTTCCAGTAGAGCCAGCCGAGCAGCCACAGCAGTCCGGCACCCAGCGCCATGCCCCACATCGCGTGGCGCGCCCCGTTGGGGATCATCAGGGCGGCGGCGACTCCAATGAGCGTGCCGGGCAGCGTGAGCACGTCGGGCAGGAGCTGAAAGTCGAGATCGATCCAGGTCAGCGCGATCAGGATGCTGCCCCACAGCGCGAGCGGGAGGTAAGGCCAGATGATCCCGATCTTGAAGTAGAGCAGCAGCCACCACGCCACGCACATCAGCTCGATCACCGGGTAACGAACCGGAATGCGCTCACGACAGTGGCGGCAACGACCGCCCGAGAACAGCCAGCTGAATACCGGGATGAGCTGCAACGGGCCGAGCGGCTTCCCGCACGACGGGCAAGCCGAGCGACCGCTCACCCACGAGATGTGACGCGGCACGCGCCACACCAGCGCGGTGGCGGCGCTGCCGGCGATCAGTCCCATCGCGACGACCAGGAACACGACCACGAACGCATCGAGACTCAAGAGTTCACGCTCCCGTTGAAGGCGGCGCCGTGGATCTGCCACAATCGTGCACGGCCGCGCACCGAAGCTCCCACTCGAAGGTCTCCGTGTTCAACATGCGCATCGTGTTGTTCCTCGCCATCCTGGCCAACAGCCTCGACCTGGTGCTGACTGCGTTCGGAATTCACCTGTTCGGCAACCGCGAGGGCAATCCGCTGCTGTCGGGGATGGCGCATCAGCACTGGATCTGGTTCGTGATCGTGAAGGGCATCGTGGTGCCGGCTCTCATCCTGAGGCTCCACCACATGCGCCGCACCTCGCCGACACTGGCGTCCGCCGGCCTGGCGCTCGTGACGCTCGCGCTGACCGTGGCCCTCGGCCAATGGATCGGCTGGATGGCGGGCGTCCTGCACGTTGCTGCATTCACGCACCTGTAGCCGGCCGCAGTAGCGGCCGGCCCTCGCTTCGACGCTACTTCTTCTCCGGCAGGATGCGCGGCGTGACCTCGATGACGAGATCGCGCTTGGTGAGCGTGTAGTTGTGGTGCTGGAACAACAATCCGAGTCCCGGGATGTCCCCGAGAATCGGAATCCGAGTGACGTTCTTCGTCTCGTCTTCCTGAAGCAGCCCACCGATGATCACGGAGTCGCCGTCCTTGAGGCGCACCGTGGTCGTGGCCTGTCGTGTCGAGACGATCGGGAGGTCGTTGTTCTGACCCACGAAGCCGGTCACTGAGCTGACTTCGGGCGAGATCGTGGTGGTGATGTATCCGTCGGCGTTGATGAGCGGCGTGATGCGCAGCTTGACGCCGACTTCTTCCTTCTCGACGCGCTGGGTCGGCGCGGCAGCGCCGCCGGCGAACACGGTGCCGGTCACCACGTACGGAATGCGGCGCCCGATCAGCATGGACGCTTCCTTGCCGTTGAGCGTCGCGATGCGAGGAGTCGCGAGAACGCGGGCTCGACCATCGCGAACCAGGAGGTCGAGGGCGATCTGGAACATGTCGTTCTGGCGATTCCAGGGTCCGTACTTGATCTGCTCGCCGATCTTCTGATAGCCCAGATTGGCGGGGCCCACATCGGGAGGAGTGCTGCCGGGGATCGGCCCCTCGACAATCACGGCGGTCTGGCGATTCAGCTTGTCCCAGTCGATGCCGAGCGTCTTCAGGTCATCGGTCGACACTTCGATGATGCGCGCCTCCAGCATCACCTGCTGTGCAGGGACGTCCATGATGCGGACGACTTCGTTGATCTCGGAGATCACGCGCGGGCTCGTCTTGACGATCAGCCGATTGCCGCTCTTGTCGATCTGAATTTCTTTGCACAGGTCCTGAAGCGCCTCACGCACCTCGTCGGCGCCGGCGAACTTGAGTTCCACGATGTACGTGCTCAGCCCCGACTCCTGCTTGAGCGCCTCGGGCGAAGCAACGAGGATCGAGTTACCGATGCGCTCATAGGCGAGGCCGGCCGCGCGTACCACCAGGTTGACCGCTTGATCGACCGGCACGTCCCGGATACTGATCGAGATCCGGGCCTCGGTGACGCCTGGCCCCGTCACGATGTTCAGGCCGCCCTTTTCGGCCAGAATCCTGAGCAGCGCGGGAATCGAGGTGTTGTCGGCTTGCAGTGTGATCGGGCGATCCAGGTCGCCCGCGGCGTGAACCGAGGCGGGAAGTGCGAATAGAACGGCGGCCGACGCGATCATGAGAACGCGCAGGCAGCGCACGAAGTGGTTCACGCTCATTCTCCTTTCGACGCGAGTCGAATCACGAGCCGCTGGCCGTTCGACTCCAGCACCACGGATTCGGGAGTCATGCTGATGACCTGAAAGCCCGCGAACGAATCGCCGGGCTTGACCATGTAGTTGCGACCTTCGAAGACGAGAATCGCGCGGGGGTCGGCGTCGCTCACGATCGCGGTGACGACTGGTGCGGGAGGGGCGACCGGCTTCGACGGTCGCACGATGCGCGGAGTCGTCGGCCCGGTGGGGACGATCGGACGCGCCGCACCGTAGCTGAACGGGTCGCGCAACGTCGAGGGGACCTCGCCGGACTCGGCCTGTGCCAGGACGCGCTCGAGGCGAGCATAGGGTGCCGAGACCGCCGTGGGCTTGGCGGCGCGGGGGCGCCAGGGTCCGGCGGCGCGCAGGGCTTCGGAAGTCTGCAGCCCGATGACGGCCAGCGCGATGGCGCCGATCGCGAGCGCCAGAACGCGCTGCGGGCCCGGACTCACGAACGGCTCCCCGAGCGCTTGAGCACGTAGCGCACGATCGACAACTCGCACACGCTGCGGCCCGAGCCTTTCAACACGAAATGGTCCACCGCGATGAGACGTGGACTGCGCGAAATCGCATCCATGAATCGGACCAGGTCCGAGTAGTCCGCGCGCGCGGTCAGGCGCGCTCGAACCTGCACCGCCTCGCCCTGCTGCGCCGCGGCGCCCGGTTCGGTGGTGAGCACGTCCATGCCGCATCGATTCGCGATCTCGGATGCTTCCGACAGGAGATCGGCCGTCAGCTCACCGGAATTGCCCAGCTCGACGGCGCGCGCGGTCGTCAATGAGTTCTCGGCAAACAGCGCCACGACCCGCGGGGGCACCAGCACGGGCTGACGGTCCGGGTCGAGCGTCACGCGCATCGACTGCGCTCGCGTCGTCGCGTGCTCGAGGCGCGTGCGCGCCGGATGAAAGATCATGAAGTGCGTCGCGAGGAAGGCGAGCAACAGAGTCGCCGCCGCGACGATCTGCCAGTGGCGGCGGAGCTGTTGGAGGAGGAGGGTGTTCACTAGCGGCACTCGATCACGAATTCAGTCTCCGGATTGGAAGCTTCGACGGCGCGGCTTGAGGACAAACGAATGGACGAATACCCGGTCGCGAACAGCGAGTCCCCGCGCAGGCGCGCGATCAAGTCGGCGACCGGGCGCATGCGATCCTGCCCTGCCGGGACCCGAATGAACCCGGTGATCACCAGGCGATTCCGATCGGCGTCCAGTTGCGTGTTCTCGGGATTGGCTTCGATCGTCGACAGCGCGGCGGTCGGCGGCAACAGCTCGGCCAGCCGAATCAGACGCTGACGCCAGCGCGGCGCGCTGGCGCGAAACGACTCGACCGCCACCAGAGTGGTCCCTTCGACGCGCCACTCCGGCGAAGCGCCCGGAGTCCGCGCCGCGCGCTCGACGAGTCGCTCGACCTGCCGAGTACGGCTGATGAGTGCGCCACAGTTCAGGCCATACAGTCCGATGACCACCGCGAGCACGCCGAAGTAAGCCAGCCAGCCGCCGAGCTGAAACAGGCGCTGTCGGGCCCGAGCCTGTTCGCGCTGATACGCCTCGCGCCGAAAGTTGATCGTGAACACGGGACTCATTGGTTCCTCAATGCGAGTCCGAACGCCTGAGCAAATTGCGGCCCTGAGAGCGAGGCATCCGCGGAGTTCTGTCCGAGGATCTGCTGAATCGGATTGAGCAGCGAAACCGGCGAACCCAACAACTCGGACATGCGTGCCGCGAGGCCTGGCAGTCGCGCCGAGCCACCCGAGATCGAGATACGGAGCGACTCCGGCAGCGTCCCCTGCGTGCGATAGAACGCGATCGACCGCCGAAGCTCCTCGACCAGCACGGTTCGAATTGCTTCGAGCACGGCGCGCATCTCCGACGAGTCCCAGTCCACTCGCAATCCGGGCTCGTCCGCGCCCGCCGCCAGCTTCCACTCTTCGGCCTCGGAGAACGGCACCCGAATGCCACGCGCGATCGCGTCGGTGAGGTGTCGCCCACCAAAGTCGAGGCGCCGACTGAAGAACGGCTGGCCGCGCTGATAGAGGACCAGGTGCGAGAAATCCTCGCCCATGTCGAGCAGCAGGTGAGCGCCAGTCTCGAGCTCGGTTCCATACATCAAGGCGTTCGCGAGGGCGAGCGGAGTGGCGTCGAGCACGTCCGGTTCGAGCCCGAGCAGGTTGAGCGGCGCGAGGTGCCGCTGCATGTGATCGTGCGAGACCGCCGCGAGCAGGATCTCGAGTTTTCGCTCACTGGGGAAGCGCCCCAGGATCTGAAAATCGAGATTCATCGCGCTCAAGTCGAAGGGCAGATGCTTGCGGGCCTCGAAGCGCAGCGCGGGGCCGACTTCCGAGTCATCGAGGAGCGGGAGCGTGATCTGTTTGACGATCACGTCCGGTCCCGAGATGCCGAGCGAAATCCCGCGCACCGTTCGAACGGCGAGACCGGCGAGCGAGAACGCCTCGTTGATGACGTGCGCGAGCGTCTCGGGCGTGCGGCTTCCGTCGGCTCCGCGCGGAGGGAGCGGAACCTCCGCGATCCAGTGACGCATGCCACCCACGCCTCCCTGCAGGGCGAGCAGCTTGACGCTGAAATTGCCGACATCGAGGCCGGCCCACGGCCGGGATCGCAGCCCTGATCTCATTCGTTCCTTCGAACTAGTTCAGCGGTGGCTGGAGCTGGCGCCAGGAGCCGGCCACGAGATCCAGTCGGGTCGGACCCGACGACGACCCATTCGGGAGCGCTCCCTGTTCGATCAGGTCGTCGATCAACTCTCCGGCGTCGTCGCGAGCGTCGCCGACCGCGTGAGTGTATCGCAAGTTCGCGTAGCTCCCGATCGCCCACGTGCCCATGACTCGGCAGTTCTGCGCGAAGATCGACAGATAGTCGGACGTGACGCCCAGATCGCCGTCCTGATTCGAAAGGTCGTGTTCGAGCTTGACCGTTCCGCTCGAGACCAGGATCAGGTTGCAGTTCGAGGTCTCGATTCCGCCGTAGAACAGCGTTCCGACATTCGCCTCATCTCCGGTCCGTCCCGGCAGCGGTCGCGTCACGATGATCAGCGTGGCGACGCCGGGTCCGCTCCCCACGATTCTCGCGCACGGCTCGATTCGGAGTCCGTCCTTGAGCAACCACACCGCGGTCCCAGTCACTCGAATCTCGGCACGTCCCGCGTTGGTTCGGTAGAGACTCCATTCCGGCGAGAGCCCGTCCTCGGTCTTGTAGTAGGTCAATCCGCTACTGAGATTCAAATTCCAGACGCGATCGTTCGGAAGCGCTCCGGGTGTCGCAAGCACGAACGTCGCCGAGCCATACCGAGAGGACCACCACGAGCCCTCGACATCCGGAGTTGGAATGCTGCCCGCGGGGCGAACCTCGGGGAGGCAACCCGTCGGCCACGGCCCCGGGGAGCCACCGAGCTTCCAGATCTCTCCCTCGAGTACGGTCTGGTTGATTCGGTTGGTACCCCCCGAATCGGTGACGGCGACGCTCAGATCTCCGGTGAGCGTCATGAGCCGCTTGTAGATCTCGTTCCCGGGGCTGTAGTTGAAACGCGCCTCGACCAGCTGACGCTCGCCGTTCACTTCCGCGAGCGCGCGAATCCAGATCGGTCCACCGCCGCCGCTCAGGTTTCCGGTCGAGTCGCCCGAGTCGTAGTCCGCGCCCTGCTTGGCACGCGCCCAGATGACCTGATTGCTCGGCAGGTTCTGGCCCACCCGGCTCAAGTCGGCGGTCGAAGCCAACACGTAGCGCGCCTGCTGAATTCCGCCGATCGCACTCTGCAGAGATTGCGTCCGGTCGTAGGACTTGAAGAAGAACTGTGACTCGAAGCTCGAGAGGCTGAACAGCGACAGGCCGAGAATGCTCAGGATGAGCGCGAACATGATCACGCCAACGAGCATGAAGCCGTGCTGTCCGGCCCTCGGATGGCGAAGTCGTGGGGTCATGGCGTGCGGTTGTACATCCCGAAGGTGGAACTCAGCGAGACCGGCTGTCCCATGGAGGAGCGGAGTCGCAGCGAGTCGATGTGAACCAGTCCGAGTGAGTCTTCGAGACTCACCGTGAATCGCTCGGCCCGGCTGGGAACCAGCGGCCCGCGATCTGCGGTGACGTCGTCTCCCCAGTGAATGAGCGAGTCGGCCGGGTCCCAGTAGTAGCGCCCGAGAAGTGTTCCGCCGGCATCGTAGACGAACAGATCGGAGTTGGTGCTGTCGCCGGCCGCCGGAAGCACGGTGGCGTTGTTGCCGCTCCAAACGGTTGCTCCGATCGCCTCCAGCGCACCGGTCGCGTCACGCTGCGTAAGGGCCTGGGTCGAAGCGTCGATCCAAGTGCTTTGAGAGTAGAGATAGAACGTAACGAGCCCCATGGTGACGACGCCGGCAAGGGCCATGACGACGACGACCTCGACGAGCGTGAATCCGGAGCGCTGAGCGGATCTCATGGCTGAGGGGAGGGGAGAATCGTGGTGAGTCGAAGGGTGTCCGTGACCGCCGCCTGGGTCCACCCGATTCGAACCGTCGCAAGTCGATAGTCGTCGGTGTTGTGATCGACGTCGGCTGCGCTGATTCCATCGGCTGTATCGTCGATCGACTCGATGAGCCACAACTCGACACCTGCGGTACGACCATTGAGCGTCAATGCAATCGGGCCGTGACTGCCCGGCGTGAGATCGGTGAAATTGGCAGCGCTGTCTTGCATGGCTTGCATCTGCAGGGTCTCGATTCGTCTCTCCGCGGCGCCGAGCGCGTCGCGAGAGGTCGCGTAGCGATCGATCAGCCCGCGACCGATTCCGAACGTGTGAGCGAGCCCGACCACGGTGATCACGCTGATCAGCAACGCGACCAGAACCTCGGTGAGCGTGAACCCCGAACAGACATCCGGCGGCCGTGAACTGCAGGGCCGCCGGATGAGATCGGGAGAACTCATGTCTTGGGTCACGAGCACGATGAGCATCGAGTTGTGCCGAGTGCTAGGTGCCTTCCCAAGGATCGGGCAAAGGAGTTGCCCTGGAATACGTGTAGGTCACGGTCAAGCCCGCGGTCGGACGCCCCACGACTCCCGTCGCCACGACTCTGAATCCATCAGTAGGGGTTGCGGCAGTGACCGAGATGTCCCAATTCTGCAGCGCTTCGGTCAGGTCGCAATTGAGCGCCTGAGTCGCCGGAGTCGGATTCCGAACGAACACATCGGCGGAGTAGGCGCCGGTTCGCTGGAATTGGGTCTGCTCCGCCGTGATGACTGCACCGATGGCGCCCCGCGCCTCGGTGCGCTGTGCGTCTCTGACATAATTGATGTAGAGCGGCACCGCGACCGCCGCGAGAATCGCGACGATGACAATGACGACCATCAACTCCATCAGGGTGAAGCCGCGCTGGTTCTTGAGCCGCATGAGTTCTGCTCCTCCTCCGCGAGGGTGTTGGCTCTCCTCGAGGTGACGTTTCCGGCGGCGCATCCATGCGGCCGGCTGACTTCCGTTGGAGACGATTCGCCTCGTTCCGTGCGAGGTTGATCGCCGTTTGCGTTCGCTAATGCTGCAGCAGGCCGGAACGCATGGCCTGGCCGAGATTGAAGATCGGCAGGTACAGCGCCAGCAGCATGAGTCCGACCATGCCGCCCAAAACCACGATCGCGATCGGCTCGATCAGAGAACTCAGGCCATCCACCTGCGTGGTGACCCGCTGCTCGTAGAAGTCCGCCGTGCGAGAAAGCATGTTGTCGAGCTGCCCGGTTTCCTCACCCGTCGCGGTCATCTGGACGAGCATCTCGGGAAACACCCCGGTGTCGGCCATGGCCTTGGCGAGTGCATCACCCTCTTCGACCCTCGAACGGACCTGGTCGATTCCACGCTCCAGCACCTTGTTTCCGGGCACCGGCCGTATCACTTTCAAAGAGTAGAGGATCTGCGTTCCGCTACCGGTCAGGATGCTGAGCGTGCGAGCGAATTTCGTGATGGCATACAGGCGGATCAGAGGGCCGAAGACCGGCATGCTGAACTTGATCCGATCCCACCACAGGCGCCCCATTTCCTTACGCAGATTGTACCAGACGGTCACCCAGCCCAGCAGCAGGAGCAAGAGGAGGATGGGGAGATTGCGGACCGCGAGCTGGCTCATCCCGAGGACCAGCTGGGTCGGAATCGGCAGCGGTACCCGGAACTGCGAATAAATGACCGAAAACTTGGGGATCACCCAGATGATCATCAGAAACAGCATCGCCACCGCGATCCCCAGCACGAACATGGGGTACCGGAGCGCCGCCTGGACCTTGAGCCTCAGGGTCTCGGCCCGCTCCAGGTAGCTGGCGGTCTGGTCCATGATGGTGTCGAGGGTTCCGCTAACCTCGCCGGTGTTCACGAGGCTCACGAACACCTCGTCGAATGCCCCGGGGTGCTTTCCGAGCGCGGTCGACAGCGAGTCGCCCTTCTGCACGTCGTCGGACACCCGTTCCAGGATGCGGCCGAGCCGCTTGTCCTCGTGATCCCGAGAGATCGAGCGCAGCGAGCGCACCAGCGGAAGTCCTGCGCTGATCATGGTGCTGAGCTGCCGCGCGAACAGGGCCACCGCAACCGGTTTGACCGAGGTGCGCATGCGCTGCGCCACGTCGGCCCACTCGCGCGCGAGCTGGCCGCGCACGGCCAGGACACCACCGGGAGCACGACTCTCGACGTAGATGGGAATCAGCTTCGAGTGCTCGAGGATTCGCAGCACCTCTTCTTCAGAGGCGGCGACCTCGATGCCTTCGTGGGCTTTCCCGCTGGCGTCTCGCGCCCGGTAGAAGTAGCTCGGCATTAAATGGAGTCCGCGAGCGTGGCGGTCCGGATCTCCTCGATGGTCGTCTGACCGTCGAGGATCTTGCGGATGCCGCTCTTTCGCAGCGTCGCGACGCCATCGGCGATCGCACGCTGCTTCAGCTGATCTTCGTTCGCGCCGTCGAGCACCATGCGCCGCAGCGCGCGCGACATTTCGAGTACTTCGAACACGGCCGTGCGGCCATGATAGCCGGTCTGCTTGCACACCAGGCAGCCGCGCCCGCGGTAGAGCGTTCGGCCCGCCAGCAGCGCGCCGTCCTCTGCGAGCGAGGCGATCGCCTCGGGTTCGGCGATGAACGGCTCGCGACACCGTTCGCACACGCGGCGCACCAGGCGCTGCGCGATCACCAGCGAGACCGCCGAGCCGACCAGGTAGCGGGGGACGCCCATGTCGATGAGTCGCGTGACGGTTGCGGCGGTGTCGTTCGCGTGCACGGTCGAGAACACCATGTGGCCGGTCAGCGCGCTCTTGACCGCGATGTCGGCGGTCTCCGAGTCACGAATCTCGCCGACCATGATGACGTCGGGATCCTGGCGCAGGATCGATCGAAGCGCTCTGGCGAAGGTCATTCCGACCTTGGCGTTCGCGTGCACCTGATTGATCGAGTCCATGTGGTACTCGATCGGATCCTCGACGGTGACCAGGTTGCGATGCACGCTCTTGATCTCGTTGAGCGCCGCATAGAGCGTCGTCGTCTTACCGCTGCCGGTCGGACCCGAGATCAGGACCATTCCCCACGGCTGACGAATCGCGCGCTGAAACTGCTCGTACCCGACACCCTCGAGCCCCAGGTTTGCGACCGTTCGGTTGAAGGCGGTCTTGTCGAACAGGCGCATCACGACCTTTTCGCCGTGAGAGGTCGGAAGAGTCGAGACTCGGATGTCGACTTCGCGATCGGGCATGTGGACCGTGAGTCGCCCGTCCTGCGGCACCAGCCGGGTCGCGATGTCGAGATCGGCCAGCACCTTGATGCGCGAGACGATCGCCATCTGCAGGTGCTTGGGCGGCCGCATCTCCTCGTGCAGCACGCCGTCGATGCGATTGCGCACGATGATGCGTTCGCGCGTCGGCTCAACGTGGATGTCGCTCGCGCGGTTGGCGATCGCTTCCGCCAGCATCAGGTTGACGAGCCGCACGACCGGGGCGTCCTCGACCTGCTGGCGCAGCAGCGCCAGGTCCACATCGTCGTCGCCATCGCCGCCCGGGGTCAGGTCGAGCTTGTCGATGATCTCGCCGTACTTCTCGCTGGCGCGGATCTCCGAGTAGAACTCTTCGACCGCCTCGCGCACCTCGCTCGGGCGGCCGAGCTGCACCTTGAGCTGGCAGCCCGTGAGTGCTCGCAGATGATCGAGCGACACCACGTCGAGCGGGTCGCTCACCGCGACCTCGAGCGTGTCGCCGTCGCGCTGCAGCGCCAGCACGCCCGACTGCCGCGCGAGGTGTTCCGGGATCAGGCGCACCGCGGCGGGATCGGCCTTCGAGAGCTTCTCGGGGGTCGCGACCGGCAGCGAGAACTGCTCGGCCAGCAACTTCACCACGTCGCTCTCGTCCATGAAGCCGAGGCGCACCAGCGTCTGCCCGAGGCGCTCCCGCGGATCGGTCTTCGAGCGCATGGCCTGCTCGAGCTGATCGGGCGAGACCTTGCCACCCTCGATCACGAGCTCGCCGAAGCGCCGCGTGGACAGTCGGAAGGACAGGGGCATGGGGCTCGTTTCCTAGCGCGGCCGCGCGCCGGTTTCGGGCACCGCTGCGATTCGGTAGTAGCGCTTCTGAAGCAACGCGCGTTTCTCGGGATCCTCGAAGAACGGATAGGCGGTCTCGAACGCGATGGTGCCGCGCTCGACCAGCTCGGTGATCGACTCGTCGAGCGGCACCATGTCCTCGCGCAGGCTGGTCGCGATCACGTTCGGGATCTGATGCCCCTTGTCCTCGCGGATCAGATTCTGGATCGCCTGATTCACGAACATGATCTCGCGCGCGGCCACGCGACCCTTGCCGTCGGCGCGCGGCAGCAGCACCTGAGAGATCACCGCGCGCAGCGTGAGCGACAGCTGCGCGCGCACCTGCGACTGCTGATGCGGCGGGAACGAATCGATGATGCGCGTCACGGTCTGAGATGCGGACTGGGTCGCCATGGTCGAGATCACCAGGTTGCCGGTCTCGGCGGCGGTGAGCGCGATCGCCATGCTGGTCAGATCGCGCATCTCGCCGACGAAGATGATGTGTGGAAGCTGGCGCAGGGCGCCCTTCAATCCACGTGCATAGCTGCGGGTGTCGACGCCGACTTCGCGCTGATCGAACACCGCGGTCTTCGACCGGAACATGAACTCGATTGGATCCTCGACCGTCACGATGTGGCGTGCCGGTCCGGTCTGATTGATCTGCTCCAGGATCGACGCGATCGTCGTCGACTTGCCGGCACCGGTGGGGCCGGTGACGAGCACCAGCCCGCGAGTGAGCGCAAGCACCCGGCTCAGGACGTGCGGCGCGATTCCGAGCTCACCCGGCAGAGGAATGGTGAGCGGCACGATGCGCACCGCGCAGCCCCACGCGCCTCTCTGGACGTAGAGGTTGACGCGAAAATTTGCCACACCAGGTAACTCGTACCGGGTATCGAGCTCCAGGTCGCGCGTGAACTTCTCGTGGAGCGCGGGTGTCAAAAAACTTTCGGATAGCGAACGTGAGTCCGCGGGCGTCAGCACCGGCGCGCCCGGCATCGGGCGCAACGCACCCGAGATCGTCACCATAGGAGGGTGGCCGGCCGTGAGAATCAGGTCGGAAGCACCCAACCCCACGGCGCCACGCAAGATGGCGTCACGTTCGAGGACGAATGGGGTCATGGGGCGGGGGTCCGACTCACGCGCTGAGAGTGCGCCTTTCGATTGCGCGAGCGGTCACGGCTCGAGTGCTCCGCACGCAGTGGGTGATGATGCTAGGGGCGCGCTGAAATGCTGTCAACGATCCGACTTCATTCGTTTTTAGTAGATCGAAACGCACGACTGTGGCAAGTTCTCGCGCGCGCGGAACTCTGCAATCACGCCCCCGCGCCAGCCCATGGAGGGGCATTCTTCGAGAGCCCTCCTCGGCTCCGAACTTCGACAGGGAAGGTCGCCCTGCGTTGCATTCGGCGGGGTCCTCGTTTGCAGAATCCAAGGGGTCTCTCCGCCCCGCCTCCCAGCAGCACTTGCTCCGATTCGCCTCGAATCGCGCGAGCGCCGTGAATTCGCGGCTTCTCGGGCATTCGGGCCGCGTCGTTCGAACTTGCTCGATGCAGGGCACGGTTCGTGCTCAATCGCTGCGCGGCTCTTCGGCTTAGGCCGAGAGCCACGCACGGCCGCCAGGGAATCGGCGAGCCAGGCACGACCGGAAACACCGCCCTCGCATCTCGCATGTAGACGACGCGGTGGCCCCGGCTCGCAGTCCCAAAGGACGAGAGCGTGGGTCGCGACATCCTGGAGGAAGACACCATGCGCTTTCGCTCCTTTGTGCTGAGTGCGGCTCTACTGAGCCTCGCGATGAGCGCTACGACGTCGATGGCTCAAGTCACGCACAACAGCGTGACGCTGAACTGGACCACACCGGGAGACGACAGCTTGTTGGGAACGGCTTCACAGTTCGACATCCGCTTCTCGACCGCGCAGATCACGGCGGCGAATTTCGCGTCGGCGACTCGCTGGACGACCGGCGTGCCGGCGCCCGCGGCGTCGGGAACCAATCAGTCGGCGACGGTGAGCGGACTCTCGCCGAACACGACCTACTGGTTCGCGATCAAGACCGCCGATGAAGTTCCGAACTGGGCGGGTCTCTCGAACGTTCTCTCTCGCACCACGCTTGCCGCCCCGGATCTGATCCGGCCGGCCGCGATCGCGAACCTCGCGATCACGAACGCGACCGAGCGCACGCTGGCGCTCGGCTGGGCCGCGGTCGGTGACGACAGCCTCACCGGCACCGCGACGACCTACGACATTCGCTACTCGACCGCGCCGATCACGGCTGCCAACTGGGGCGCTGCGACGCAGGTGAGTGGCGAGCCGGCTCCCTCGGCTCCCGGAAGCAATCAGACGTTCACCATCAACAACCTCAACCGTCAGACGACCTACTACGTGGCGATTCGAACCACCGACGACGCGGGCAACGCCTCGGCGATCTCGAACGTCGCGTCGGCGACCACGCCCGACCAGACCGCTCCGAGCAGCATCTCGAATCTCGCTGTCGGTTTCATGGGTGTCGTGTGGTCGCTGGGTGCTACTCCGGCAGTCGAAGCGCCGCGAGTGACGCTCTCGCACGTCCGTCGTAACAGCTGATCCGATCAGGGAGAGATCCATGCCGAAACTCAGAACCCAGGAGCGGACGAGGCGACGCCTCGGGCGGTGGATTCCGCTCGGCCTCGTTCTGGTTCTCCTGCTGGTGCTCGCACCGGCACTCGCGCGCGCGCAGGCTCCGGACACCGCGTCGGTGACGCTGGCGTGGACGTCGCCCGGCGATGACGCGAACGTCGGAACCGCGACGACGTACGACGTGCGTATGTCGACTGCTCCGATCAGCGCCGGCAACTTCGACGCGGCGACCGCGCTCGGAGGACTTCCGACTCCGCTGTCGGCCGGCACGCGCCAGACGGCGCGAGTCTCGGGGCTGACGCGCGGCACGACCTACTACTTCGCGATCAAGACGGTCGACGACGTCGGCAACTGGTCGGGGATCTCGAACGTGGTGCGCTTCGACTGGGTGATCGACTCCGCACCTCCCGGTACTCCGAGCGGCGTGAGCGTGACCCGCCAGGGCGCCGACGCACGCGTGCAGTGGGCCGCGAACAGCGAGCCGGATCTGGCCGGCTACCGCGTCTATCGCGCGACCACGCAGAACGGCAGCTACACGCGCCTCAACAACAACCTGATCGTCGCAACGCAATTCACCGACAACTCGGTGCCGGTGGGTGGCAGCGAGGTCTGGTACAAGGTCACCGCGCTCGACGCGACCGGCAACGAGAGCGCACGCAGCACGGGAGCCGTCCTCTCGCTCACCGGCGAGGGTGCTTCGGCCGAGTGGCGAATCGATCCTGCGTATCCGAATCCGGGCCGCGTCGGTGGCTCCGTGAACGTTCCGGTCTACGTCGCAGGCGGAGGCTCGGCGGAACTCATGGTCACCGACGCCGCGCGTCGCATCGTGCGCCGTTACGACCTCGGCTCGATGCCGGCCGGTCCTCAAACCGTGGTCTGGGATGGCCGCAACGATGCAGGCCGTCCCGTGGTGCCCGGTGTCTACACTGCGTGGATCATTGCCGGCGGCACGCGCCGCAACGTTCGCGTGGTACTCGTCCCATGACCGCGGGAGCTGACATGAACCGGATCCTCAAGCTCGCGGCCGGGGCTGCCATCGTGATGGCGCTGGTCGCGGCGGGCTTCGCCCACGCCGACATCAATCAGGCCGGCACCACCGCGGCCAACTTTCTTTCGGTCGGCAGCGGCGCGCGCGTGCTGGGCATGGGCGGCGCGACGCTCGGTCTGACCGACGACATCTCGAGCGGCGCGTGGAATCCCGCCGCGGTCGCCTGGGCGCAGCGCGGCGAGCTCGTGCTGTCACACGCGGGCCTCGACGACGGCAGCGCTCAGGAGTGGCTCGGCTACGGCGGCCGCTTCGGCAACTCGCGTACGTCTTGGATGGTGTCGGGCCTTTACCAGGGTCTCGGCGGCATCGAAGGTCGCGACGCTTCGAACAACCCGACCGGCACTCTGAACGCCTCCAGCATGGCGTTCGGCGCTCACGTCGCGCATCGCGTGAACGAATCATTCGGCGTCGGCTTCGCGGCCAAGGGCGTCAGCGAGCAACTCGCGGGCTCGTCGGGACTCGGCATGACGTTCGATGCCGGCGCGACCTACCGCACCGGCAACCTCGGCTTCGCGCTCGCAGGCCAGAACATGGGCGGCCAGATGCGCTACTCCGGCGTGCCCTATCCGTTCCCGTGGAACGTCGGCGCCGGTGTCGCCTACACGCTTCCACAGTCGGGCGTGCGACTGGCGCTCGACGCGAACTTCCCGAAGGCCTACTACAACGACGTGCGCCTGGGCGCCGAGTGGCGGTGGCGCGAGATGCTCGCGTTGCGCGCCGGCTATCGTCACGAAATGAGTGACCTCGGCAACGATCCGCTGTCGGGCCCGAGCTTCGGCCTGGGTGCGGGGCACAACGGCTACTGGCTCGACTACGGCTACCTGATTCCGAGCGACGGCGAAGCGCAGCATCGGGTCGGCTTCCACTTCACGCCCGGCAACTTTGGCGGCGGGGGAGACGGCTACGGCAGCATCGAGTCGATGGAACCCCAGCGCCGGCCGGCCAAGGCGACGCCCGCTCCGAAGCCGGTCGCGGCGAAGCCGGTGAAGGCTGCCAAGTCGCTCAAGCCGGTCGAGGCGCCGAAGGCTGAAGTTGCGAAGGCCGAGCCGAAGCCCACGCAGAGCAAGCAGGCGGACGAATCGATGAGCGTCACTCCGGCAGTGCGTCCTTCGGAATCGAAGATCGCGCCGGTTCCGGTCGGCGCAACCGAGACCAAGGCGGCTCCGGCTCCGCCCGAGCCCGAGAAGGTCGAGGCGCCGAAGATCGAGTCCAAGCCCGCGCCTCCGGCGCAGGAAGCGGCCCCGCAGAAGCGTCCGGACAAGGTGACCGTCAAGGATGGCGACACGCTCTACTCGATCGCCAAGCGCTACGGGCTCTCGGTTCCGGAAGTGATGATGGAGAACAACCTGGTCAACGAGTCCGTCAAGCCTGGCCAGGTGCTGCGGATCCCGAAGAAGCGCTGATCCCCGGGATTCGATCGAAGGGCGCGGGAGCGATCCCGCGCCCTTCTTCGTTTGGGGCGGGGCTCAAATTCGCTGCGGCTCGAAGCGTCGCAAATAATAGAGGCTGACAGATCGGAGACGCGGACGGCACAATGTCCCCATGCTCTTCAGCGGCACGTTTCGCCGCGGCGTGAACACCCCGCCGATCGCGCGCCCGTTCGCGCTCGCGCTGGTTGCGCTGATGCTGGGTAGCGTCGCCGCGCACGCGGTGGAACTCCAGCCCGGCGACTACGTCATGCTCGCGCCGGACGCCGGCCCGCGGCTGTGGCGCATCGACCCGGCCACCTTCCAGCGTGAGTTGATCGCTTCCCACGGGCTGATCGGGCAAGGCGGTCGCATCGCAGTCGACGCGCGGGACCGCATCTACGTACCCGATCAGACCAACGGAATCGTCGAGGTCGACGCGGCGACCGGTTCGCAGACGCAGCGCTTCACGCTCGCGGAGCTCGGTAACCGGGTTCCGCGAGGGCTCTGCATCGCACCCAACGGCGGGCTCTACGTGGCCGCGGGGGACGCGATTCTGTGGCTCGACGTCGCGGCGCATCAGTCGCGCGTCGTCACCTCGGGCGGCTGGCTCAGCGAGCCGCACGACGTGGACGTTGGCCCCGATGGCCGCCTGTACGTCGCTGAGTTCGCGATCCCGCTCAGTACCGCATCCCCGCCGTGGCGCGGCAGCATCGTGCGGGTGGATCCCTCGAGCGGCGCGCAGACGCGGGTCGCGGAGCACGGCAACCGGTTGCTGGGACCGTTCGACATCGAGGTCGCACCGGACGGCTTCATCTGGACCGCGAACCGCGGCTACGTCTCGGGTCGGGAGGGTGCCTTCTGTCGCACCGATCCGAACAGCGGCGTCTCGGTCGCCGTCAGCCAGGGCGTGCCCGGTTACTCATCCATGCGCTCCCAAGCACTCACGATCGGCGCCCACGGAGAACTGCTGCTCGCGGATTGCCTGACCGTCGGTCCCAATTGCGCAACGCCGTTCCTCTATTTGCAGACGTTGTTTCCCAATGGCCCCACTTACCCGATGCCGGTGGGCCCGATCGCAACCGCGCCGGCGGGCGCAACGAGCACGCGCGCCGCGAGCTGGGGCCGACTCAAGACGCGCTACCGATAGTTGGGCTGCGAAGCGCTGCTATAGTCGCGCGCCATGCGCGAACTTCGGGGCGGGTCATGAGCTTTCGCACGGTCGCCGCCGCCGGAGCGGGCCCGCTGCTCACCACGCTGTTGCGTGCTTCGCGTCCCGACGAGGCTGCCGTTCGCGCGTTCGCCGATCCGGAACGCGTGAAGCGCGTGCTGGTAATCAAGCTGCACGATCAGCTCGGCGACTTCCTGGTCGCGACCCCGGCCGTGCGCGCGCTGCGCCGCCGCTATCCGAACGCGCGATTGGTGTTGCTCACGCGCGAGTTCCTGCGCCCGCTCGCCGAGCGCAATCGCGATCTCGATCAGGTCGTGAGCCTGCCGCGCATCGAAGACGCGGCTTCGCTCGCTCGTTTCGTGCAGGCCGTTCGAGTGACCGCCACGTTCCGTCCCGAGCTGACGTTCGTGATGAACAGCGTGTCGCGTTCGAAGAGCGCCGACGGATTCGCCGCGCTCTCGCGTGCGGGATGCGTGGTGGGGCGGAGTCGGGTCGGTGATGGGCCGGTGCCCGACGCGGAGCCGCTCCCCGTGCTGCGAGATCCGGTCTACGACCTCGATGTTCCGGTCGCCCGCGGCTCGACCCACCAGACCGCGCGGCTGCTCGATCTGGTGCGCTGGTGCGGCGCCGATGCGGGGCCCGATCTGGTGCTCGAACTGGATCCGAGCGAACGACTCGTGGCGCGCACCCGTTTCGAGGAACTGTGGCGCGCTTGCGCGCCGGTCGACGCTTCCCCGGGCCCGGCGGGTGCTCGGGTACGCTGGATCGGTATCCATCCGGGGGCCGCGAACCCGCTCAAGTGCTGGCCGCTCGACCGCTTCGTCCAACTTGGTGCGGCACTGGTGGGAGACGCACCCGCCGCAGGGCTCGAGCGGCCGCACGAAGCTCGACGCCTGATCGTGTTCGACGCGCCGCGCGAGCGCGGCCGCGCGGCGGCGGTACACGTTGGATTGCTGGCGCGCGGTGTTCGTGTGGCGTTCGCGCCGGCGGGTTCGATCGGCGACTTCGCGGCCGCGTGCTCGGCGCTCGATCTGCTGATCTGCAACGACTCAGGAGTCGCGCACATTGCTTCTGCGCTGCGGGTGCCGAGCGTCTCGTTTCACGCGCTCGGAGATCCCGCCGAGTGGGGACCGCAGCACGATCGTGCGGTGACGTTCTACGCGCCGCGCGCCATCGAGGCCCTGGAGCTCGAGCCGGCGATCAGCGCGGCGGAACGTCTGCTGGCGAGCGGGTGACTCGGATTCATGACTAGAGCGGGAACGCGCCGTCGAACCTGGTGCCTTCGCCCATCGCGATCGCGTAGCGCATCTGCTCTTCGATGTGGCGCGGCACCTGGGAGTAGACATCGCGGAAAAGCGTCTCGATCGCGGGTGGCGGCAGCGCCTCCGCTTCGGTCACCGCGACCGAAATCTCGTCATTGATCTCTTCGGTCCAGCGCTCCTCGTCGCCGTCCTTCAACAAGCTTGCCCCGCGCAGCCAGGCGCGCAGGCGCGTGACCGGGTCCTTCTTCTCCCACTCGGGCACGAGGTGCGCCCCGCGGTAGCGCGAGGGATCGTCGCTCGAGGAGTGGCCGCCCATGCGAAAGGTCACGGCTTCGATGAGCGTGGGGCCTTCGCCGCGGCGCGCTCGATCGGCGGCCTCACGGGAAGCCGTGATGACGGCGAGGATGTCGTTGCCGTCCACGCGCACGCCCGGGAACCCGTAAGCGACCGCCTTGATGGCGATGCTCTCGGAGGCGGTCTGCTGGGAGACCGGGACCGAGATCGCCCACTGGTTGTTCTGGCAGAAGAACACGACCGGCAGTTTGTAGACGCCGGCGAAGTTCGCCGCGGCATGGAAGTCGCCGCCGGAGGTCGCGCCGTCACCGAGGTAGCCGATCATCACGGTGTCCTCGCGCCGCAGCTTGGCGGCCCACGCCGCACCGACCGCGTGGGGAAGCTGCGTGCCGATCACCGACGACCAGGCCACGCTGCGCACCCTGCGATCGCTGAAGTGCATCGGCATCTGACGCCCGATCAGCACGTCGCCACTGTTGCCGATCAGCTGGCACACCACTTCCTTCATGCTGGTGCCGCGCCACATCGAGACGCCGAGTTCACGGAGCGCCGGGAAGATCCAGTCGGTCGCGCGCCATGCGTAGGCCGAGCCGACGATCGCCGCCTCCTGGCCTCCCGCGGTGCCGTAGAAGCCGATGCGGCCCTGGCGCTGAAGCGAGAGCATGCGCTGATCCAGCACCCGCAGCTTGAGCATGTGCCGATGGAGCGCGAGCAGATCGGCGTTCGGAACCTCGGGCGCCTCGCCGACCAGTCGACCTTCGGGGTCGAGTACCTGCTGCATCATCCGATCACCTCGGGGGTCAGCCAGCTTGCGGGCTTCTCGAGTCGTGCGATCAGCGCGTAGAGGAAGTCCGCGCCGAGCGCGCCATCCACCACGCGGTGATCGAGCGACAGCGACAGGTTCGTCATCTCGCGGATCACGATCGCGTCCTCCACCACCACCGGCTTCTTCTTGACCTCGTGCATGCCGAGGATCGCCACCTGCGGATGATGCAGGATGGGCGTGGCGAGCAGTCCGCCGCGCGCGCCGGTGCTGGTCACGGTCAGGGTCCCGCCCTGCATTTCCTCGAGCTTGAGCACGCCGTCGCGCGCCCCGCGGGCGAGGCGCTGGATCTCGCCCGCGACCTGCAGGAGGGTGCGCCGGTCGACATCGCGGATCACCGGCACCATCAGGCCCTGCTCGGTCGCGGTCGCCATGCCGACGTGGAGCGACTTGCGCACCACGATCTCCTGGCTCGATTCGTCCACGCTGGCATTGAGCAGCGGGAACTTCCGGATCGGTTCGTCGAGCGCCTTCACGAGATAGGCGAGGAAGGTGAGCGTCACGCCCTGCTGACCCGCATGGGCGAGGGTCGCGCTGCGGTGCGCGACGATCGCCGACATGTCGCACTCGGCGACGAAAGTGAATTGCGCCGCGCGCTCGAGCGAATGCTTCATGTGCTCGGCGATTCGACGTCTCATCCCGCGAATCGGCAGGCGCTCATCGCCGGCTGCTGCGGCCAGCGGGCCATCGCTCGCGGCACGCGGCCGCTCGGCGACCGCGCCGGGTTGCGCCGCGCTCGCCGGACCGCTCGCGCTCTTCACATCCTCCGCGACGATGCGACCGTTCGGGCCGCTGCCGCGCAGGCCTGCGAGTGCCACGCCGAGCTGCCTGGCGAGGGTTCGGACCGCGGGAGTCGAGTGCACCTGGCCGCTCGGGGCGAGCGAGCCGTAGTTCGGGGTGCGGCCGCTGTAGCTCTCGGCCGTCGCGGCAGGCGCGCCGCGGCCCGACGGGGTTTCGTGGTGCGTCCCTGCGAAGGTCGCGCCCGTCTCGTCGGCCGGAGTCGCGCCCGCGATGGCGCCCACCTCGATGCTCACGATCACGGTGCCGACCGGCACGACCTTGCCCTCGGCGACGTGCACCGCGGCGATCACGCCGTTGCGGGGCGAGGGGATCTCGACGGTCGCCTTGTCGGTCATCACTTCGACCAGCGGCTGGTCCTCGCGCACCGCGTCGCCGGCCTTCACGAACCAGCGCACGATCTCGCCTTCGGCGACGCCTTCGCCGATATCGGGCAGCTTCACGTCGAAGGCCATGGCGTCTCCTAGTGCACGAAGTCGAAGCGCCCGAGCTCGGTCTCGCGCTCGGTGAACCGCTGGCAGCGCAGATCGAGCGCCTGATAG
>JABFRW010000005.1 GCA_013140805.1 Candidatus Eisenbacteria bacterium | reverse complement strand
AGCAGCGGGAACGAGGCGGGGCGCACGCCGAAGCCGAGCCGGCCAACCAGCAGCACCACCGACGCGAGCATGAGGATGGTGAGGAAGCACCCGAGCGCTTTGCCGCCCAGGATGCGCCAGCGCTCGAGCGGTGCGACCCGCAGTCGGATCAGCGTGCCGCGCTGGCGCTCGTTGACGAGGCCGAGCGCGAAGCCGAGCGCGCACGACACCACCGCCCACATCACGCCCTGCGGAAAGCTGATCTCGTAGGCGTTGCGCGGGCCTTTGACCTGGCGTGCGATGTCGCGGCTCCTGAAGCGCAGCGGCTCGAAGCCGCCGGCCGCACCCGTGCTTCCGGTCGGCCGCTTCGAAGCGTTGCTTTGCATGAAGGTGTCGCGCGCGGCGCGTTTCATGAGTACGCCCTGCAGCATGCCGCTCTCGGCGCGACGCGACGGATCCATGCCCAGTTCGACCTCGGGGCCGCCACCCGCGAACGTGCGGCCGCGCGCGGCACCGAAGCCGCTCGGCAGCCGCACGAACGCGGTCTGGCGTCCGAGTTTCACGGCGTTCTCGGCCTCGGCGAGCGTCATGCGGGTGACGCGTAACTCGGGCGAAGCGGCGAGCGAGTCGGCGAAGGTGCGCGAGACCGTGGTGGTGTCTTCGTCGACGACCGCCAGCTTGATGCCGCCGGCCGGACCGCTCGAGGAGCCGCCCGAGAACAGCGTGCCGAAGAAGATCGCCATCACGATCGGAAAGCCGAATGTGAAGAAGCCCCCCATGCGATCACGCAGCAGCAGCTTGAAGTCCTTCGCCACCATCGCGAGCAGGGTGTCCATCAGTCCCTCAACTGCCGGCCGGTCAGGTGCAGGAACACGCTTTCGAGATCGGGCCGTTCGACTCGAAAGCGCCCGAGCGTTCCGGCGCTGCGCCGCTCGGACAGGACTTGAAACGGATCCGCGGTTTCGACGCGTTCGTCGGGGCCGCCGTTCTCGAACACCACGGCACTCGCACCACCGTGCGTCGCGATGAGCTGCGAGACCGAGTCGAGCGCCAGCAGCTTGCCGTGGTCCATGATCCCGACCCGGTCGCACAGCCGCTCGGCTTCCTCCATGTAGTGGGTGGTGTACACGACCGTGCGGCCCGCACGCTTGAGCGCGAGGATGTTGTCGAGGATGGCGTTGCGGGACTGCGGATCGACACCGACCGTCGGCTCGTCGAGCAGCAGCAGTTGCGGCTCGTGCACCAGTGCCGCGGCCATGTTGAGCCGCCGCTGCATGCCGCCCGAGAACGTCTTCACGCGATCGCGACGACGGTCCCCGAGGCCCACGAACGCGAGCGCTCGCTCGACGCCATCCTTGAGCGCCGCACCCCGGAGCCCCTGCATGCGGCCGAAGAACTCGAGGTTCTCGGTCGCCGAGAGGTCGTCATAGAGCGCGATCGACTGCGGCGCCACCCCGACCGCAGCGCGGAACCGCGCGTCGGTGGGTGCTCCGGCGGCCGCACCCACGCAGATACGAACCGTGCCGGAGTCGGGAGCGAGCAGCCCGATCATGAGCGCGACCGTGGTGGACTTGCCGGCCCCGTTGGGGCCCAGCAGGCCGAAGATCTCGCCCGCGCGCACGTCGAACGAGACGCCGTCCACTGCCACGGTCGTGCCGTAGCTCTTGCGCACCTCGCGGAGCTGGATCATGCAGGCTCCGCTGCCGCGGGTGAGCGCGCGCCCGCCGGCGCCTCCGCGATCACCGCGCAGTAGTTGAACGGCCACGGCAGGTGCCGGCACGCCCACGCGCGCAGGAACTCGCCCAGCGGACGGCGCACCGGCTGCGAGAGATTGCCGAAGCGCAGCCACTCGCCTTCATCGGCCAGCGCGATCGCCCAGTGCGCCTCATAGGCGCGACCCCCGAATCGACCCGCATCCACCAGCACCGGCACCGGAAGCCTCCTCGCGAGCGCGGCCCGCAGGGTTTCGAGTGAGCGCGAGGCGCCGAATCCCAACGGCCCCGCGTGGATCCTTTGTACGTGTAAGCCATGGGCACGCAGTGCGGAAGCCAGACGAAAGGCGGTGGTTCCGGCGCCGAACGGTAGATCCGGGGGATGAACGGTCATGATCGCGTCGATCACTTCGCCGTCCGTTCCGGCCAGACGCGGAAGCACTCGCGTGGCGTCGGCGGGCGCGACCTCGAACGGAAGCACCCCGGAACGCGTGGACGCCACACCCGGCGCCAGGTCGGGCGTCGCGCGAAAGTGAGCGGCGAGCACCGTGGCGATCGCCGCCTGTCCGCAGGTGTTCCAGTCGCGGCCGGGACGCGAGTTCACGAACACGCGAGGCGCCGAGGCGCGTTGAGATTCGTTCGTCACGCCGGCTAGGATGCCACATGCGCGAGAAGTGGGATCAGCGTTACTCGGAGTCCGAGTCGCCGTTCGGCTTCGAGCCCAATGACTTCGTCGTCGAGGTCGCGGACCTCATTCCGCCGGGGGCGGTGCTGTGCCTGGCCGAGGGCCAGGGGCGCAACGCGGTCTACCTTGCGGGCCGCGGACACCGCGTCACGGCGATGGATCTGTCCCCGGTCGGGCTCGCGGCCGCAGAGCGCCTCGCGCTCGAGCGCGGCGTGCGGATCGTGACCGAGTGCGCGGACCTCGAGGATTACGCGATCGCCGAAGCGGCGTGGGCCGGAATCGTCTCGGTGTGGGTGCAGGTGGAGCGCCCGCTGCGCGAGGCCATGCACCGCGCGGCGGCGCGCGGCCTGGCACCGGGTGGCGTGCTGGTGATCGAGGCCTACACACCGAGCCAGCTCGAGCGGGCGACCGGCGGGCCCCCGGATGGCGATCGCTTCCCGACTCTGGCGGATCTGCGGCGCGAGCTCGACGGGCTCGAGTTCGAGGTAGCGCGCGAGCACACCCGCGAGATCCATGAAGGTCGCTGTCACAACGGAACTTCGGACGTGGTTCAGGTGGTGGCGCGGCGGCCGCGCCCCGTCGCCTCCGGCGTGTGACGCGGCGGTTCGAGCGTCGTCTAGTAGAGTGTCGGCCCTGGACGTCTGCGGCCAAGCTTTCCGTGTGCTGCCGGTCCTCGGCCCCCGGCCAACTCGCTCAAAGGAGAGGGCTCATGAAGCAGTTGCGACTCGTTTCGGCCGTACTTTTCGGATGCCTGCTCGTCCCGTGCCTGCTGCACGCGGCGCCCACCCCCGCGGCTCCCATCCACGCGATTCGCTGGCTGACCGCTGTGAAGGTGCTGGGAGGCGGCAATACGATTCCGGCCGCGTGGGCGGGCGTATGGCAGGTCGAGGACTCGTTGTACACCGGATGCAACCCGCTGATCCCGTCCAGCACCGATTCGTTTCTCGACACGCTGTGCACCGGGACTTCGGTCGACCCCGACACCACCGGCATCGGCAACTACGATTGCACCGGTACGGTGACCGGCACCACGATCGACATCACCTGCAACGGCAGCTCGATGTTCGGGGATTGCGAGGCTCAGTTCACTTATCACACCCAGGGCACTCGAACGGGTGAAACGATGGTCGTCATCACGACGATCAACACTCACTACGAACCACCTGCGGACTGCTTCGGGTTGCCCGATGACTGCACGCGCATCGTGACTCGTAGCACGCGCATCTCGGCGGAGCCCATCGAGTGCACGACCGCGACCCAGCCGTCGACATGGGGGCAGCTCAAGTCGCGCTATCGGTGAGTCACACGGCTCACCGGATGACGGCGATCCTCTGGGTGCGGACCTCGCGGTCGACCTCGAGACGTCCGAAGTAGATTCCGGCCGGCAGCGAGCGGCCGCGTTCATCACGGCCATCCCAGCGCAGCGCGTGAGCACCCGCGCTGCGCTCGCCGTCCTCGATCGTGCGCATGCGAGCGCCGCTCACATCGAACACCGCCAGCCGCACGTGCGCGCTCCTCGGCAGCTCGAAGCGCAGCGTGGTGCCGCCCACTGCGGGGTTCGGGAACGACGGCAGCAGGCGGAGCGCGAGCGGCTGCGACGGGCGCTCGACGCCGACCAGCGCGATCGGGAGCACGTCGTAGAAGTCCCAGGTGGCCGAGAACGGCGCCGCACCACGCGAGGTGGCGATCACGCCGACCGCAAGGGGCGGCGCGCCGGTCACCGCGGCGTGAAGCGCCGAGCCGGGCGCCAGCACGATGGGCGCGCCGAGCGCCGCGTCCGGCTGACCGAACATGCCGGCGCGCGGCTGCACGGTGGCCGACGAGGGGTCGACGTCGAGCAGGAGATCGACGCCGGTGCCGGCGAGAAAGCCGGGCGCCGGGTAGAGCGTCGAGATGACCACTCCGGCGACTTCGTGCACCACCTCGAGCGCCGGGGAACCTGCATCGCCGGTCAGCACCAGCTTCAGGTAGTCGTCGTCGCCGCCATCGCCGATCACGATGCCGAGTGACTGGGAGCCGGACGGTGCAAGCCCGCCGAAGTACGGCGACGAAACCCGCGAACGCACGCGGAACGGACCCGTCGCGCTGGTGGTGGCGATGCCGAACTGAAACGCGTAGCGCTGGTTGTCGAGTGCTCCCAGTGCGTCGCCGGCCGTCACCGCGTCGACCGTGAACTTGCCGGCCGCACCACCGGCGGTGATCAGCACCGGGTCGTACATCGCGAGGTAGTCGGTCGTGCCGTCGACCATCAGCCCGGTGAACCCGAGCCCGAAGAATCCGAAGCCGGGGCTGCCGGCATCCCAGCTGTATTCGATCGGCAACGTCGCGGCCCCGTTCGTGGCGTCGCGCGCGAACGCGTCCGCGATGTCGAGGATGCCGTCGTCGTCGTCGTCAGGATCGTTCAAGTCCGAAGTGAAATCGTGGTCGAAGTCGGCCGGCAGGTCGGCGGCCGAGCACGGGTTCGAGCTGCCGTCGATTTCGTCGGCGTTGTCGTAGCCGTCGCCATCTTCGTCGAGCGCCGGGTTGTCAGTTCCGTCGCACACGAAGCCGCCACCTTCGTAGTCGGTGGGCTCGAACACGATGATCTGGTTGTCGATGAACTCCGCCACCCAGATGGTGCCGGGGAAGGTGTCGGCATCGGCCTGCGCGGTCACGTCGAGCGGCGTGTTGCCGACATTCGAGAACAGCGTCTGCACCAGACGCGTGCTGTCGCCGTTCACGCTCAGCGCCACGCGCTCGACCGAGTTGTTGAAGCTGCCGGCGAGCAGATCGCCCTGCATCTGGCCGGCGAAGTTCGAAGCGCGATACTCGACGATGCCGTCGGTCGAGAAGTTCCAGGTCGCGAGTGCGCCGTCACCGCCACTGGCGACCGGAACGCCCGGCTCCAGGTATTCGCACTCGACCGGATTGCCGGACGCGACCGGCGACTGC
Organism: Candidatus Eisenbacteria bacterium; assembly: GCA_013140805.1. NCBI lineage: Bacteria > Candidatus Eiseniibacteriota > Candidatus Eiseniibacteriota bacterium. The sequence continues at coordinate 13,021 of JABFRW010000005.1, read as the reverse complement.
GGAATCGTCGCGTTGAAGGTGTTCGCGGTGCTCGCGCGCGTCGGATTGGGGTGCCCGGCGTAGAACCCGGCGGCCGGAATCAGGTGCAGGTTGTCGACCAGCGTCGCGCTGTTGTTGTCGTTGTCGGCGTTGGTGCAGCCGCTGCCGGGGCCTTCGCCGATCGGCGGGCCGCCCCAGCCGGCGTTGGGACCGTTGTCGATCGCGTACAGCCGGCCGCTCGAATGCACGACCAGGTCGAACGGATTGCGCCACCCGGGCGAGTGCACCTGCACCGGACCGCCGGGTACCAGTCGCGCCTGATTCTTGCCGTCGTTGCCGCCGAACGGATCGTTCGCGTCGTTGACGCCGGCGCGATCCTCGTCGTTGAGGGTCGGCAGGTCGTAGGTGGTGTTGCCGATCGCGGCCAGGTCGACCGACAGGATCGCGCCGGCGAGTGCGTACTCGGGCAGGAACGAGAAGTTGTTCGACGGAGCGCCCATGTTCGTGTTGCCGCCCTGCGCCAGGTAGAGGCGCTGGTTGGCGACGTCGAGAGCCATTCCGTTGGTGGCGTGATCGTTCTCGGAGCGCGGGAAGCCGCGCACCAGGTCGAGATGGTCCCAGCTCGCGCCGTTCCAGCTCAGGCGCGTCAGGATGCCCGAGTTGGTATCGAGATTGATGTCGCCCGCCACGTGGATGCGCGGATCCGACGAGGTCACGTAGATCACCGGGTTGGTCGCGGTCCCGGTCACCAGCAGTCCGGTCACGAGCCGAGTCTCTAGCCCCGAGTTCACGCTGCCGTCGTCGTCGTGGTTCTGAAGCGCCTGAACGCTGAAGATCGTCTCGGTACTGGTGACCGCGTACTGATTCGGGCCGCTGCGGGCGACCCCGTAGATGCGGATCAGCCCGTTCTGCTGCGCGACGTACAGCCGGCCGTCGGGGCCGAACTGAAGTGAGGTCGGATTGGTGAGCACCGTGCCGGTCAGCACCGTCTTGCCGAAGCTGATCACCGGTGTGCTGGTGCCCTGACCATTCAGCGCGATCGTCAACGGCGAGTCGTTGCCGTCGTGTGCGATCTCGATCGACCCCGTGGCGGCTCCTGCGGCGAGTGGCGAAAACGTCACATTGAACGCGCGGCTCTGACCCGGCGCCAGCGACTGCGACGTGAGCGTGTGGGCGAACGGTCCGCTGTTCGTGATGCCCGAGATCGTCAGAGTCGGATCACCCGGGGCGCCGAGATTCGTGAGTACCACCTGGTGCGGCACCGAGGTCTGACCGACTACGATGGTCCCGAATCCGACGCTGCCGGACGACGGCGCGAGCACGCCGCTGGCACTGAGCGTGACGACTTCGATTCCGCGGATCGCGGGATCGTCGAAAGCGGTGTGACGCAGTTCGAGCGAGAGTCCGCCGTCCGAGACCGTTGCGATGAACGACTCCATCCCGGGTGTGTAGCCGCCGAACGCTGCGTAGCTGTCGAAGTCGTCGAGCCTCACCACGCCTTCGCATGCCACGTCGATGCGGCGCGCGCCGACGAACTGCGTGCCCTCATAGGCTTCGGTGAACATCAGGTTCACGCGATAGGTGCCGTTCGGCACCGGGAACTCCCACTGCATCTCGGGGGCGGTGCCGGGATCCCAGCGCTCATCGGCGAACACCGCGAGCGGCACGTAAGCGGGGACCGATGCATGCGGGGGCTGAATCGTGGCGCTCGAGCCGAACACGTTGTCGCCGGTCGCGGTGGCATTCGTGTAGGGCGAGGCGCCGGCGCCTGCGGTGTCGCTGGTCCACCCCGGGCCGCCGTCGAGCGCCGCGACCGCGGGGCCGCCGCAATTCACGCGGTACAGCGCGGTGTCGGCCGACGCCTGCAGTCGAAGGGTCGTGAGCGCGAGAAGCGTCAAGAAAATCGACACGATCGGGCGGGCCCGCAGGCCCGGCCGGCAACCGTCGATTGAATCAGCGAAGTCGTGCGTCGGACGCATGGATTCAGGCCCTGGGGGGTCGAAGGTCACGGCGCGCTGCCCGCCACCGCGACCGCGGCGCAGGCCATACGAGCGAGAAAGAGCTGTCCCACCTTCGTCTAGAGCAGGAATCGGACCGAAATGCCCGGCCAGGGACGCGCCCCCGTTCGACCGCATAAACCGTTGACCGGTCATGAAACGAAAATGCGGAGTGCCCCGAACGTGGCACTCCGCACGATGCCTCGAGTTGTCCGCCGGCGCGGCTGGGGGATTCAGCGATACGAGGGCTTGAGCTTGCCCCAGCTGTGGCGCGCGTTCGGGGTCGGGCCGTCGAAGCGGCACGAAGAAGTTTCAGAGGCGCATGGTGAAATCGCTACGCCTCTTCGCCGGGCTCCGAAACCTCGAACAGCACGCCGCCGAAGCTCTTCGGGTGCAGGAATGCCACCTTGGACCCATGCGCTCCAGGCCGCGGAGCCGAGTCGATCGCTTCGGCTCCGGCGGCGCGAGCGACGTCGAGCGCACGCTGGACGTCGGGCACCTCGAGGCTCACGTGATGCAGTCCCGCACCGCGCTTCTCGATGAACCGCGCCACCGTGTGCTCGGGCGAGCGGGGCTCGAGCAGCTCGAACATCACGGTGCCGACCCGCACGAACACCACGCGCAGCGCCCCCGCGTCGAGCAACTCCTCACCGGCGGGTTGGCCGCCGAGCGCCTTTACGAGCGTCTTCGCGAGCGCGTCGGCGTTCGGAGTCGCGATGGCGATGTGGGAGAGGCGCGACCCCGATGCTGGATCGCGAGGTGTGGGCCTGGAACTCACGTCGAAGCTCCGGGGCGATGCACGCCGAACACACGGCGCAGGGTGTCGCACACCTCGCCGAGCGTCGCGTGAGCGGTGAGCGCGGCGAGGATCGGCGGGACCAGATTGTCGGTGCCGAGTGCGCCGCGTTCGAGCCGCGCGAGTGCCGCATCGCACGCGGCACGGTCACGCTCGGCGCGCCACTGCGCCAGGAACGCGGTGCGCTCGCGCTCGACGCGGCCGTCGGGCTTGAAGGGGGGCGAGGCGGCCGGAGCGTCGTCGGCGAAGCGGTTCACGCCGACGATCACCCGCTCGCCAGCCTCGACCTCGCGCTGCCAGCGGTAGGCGGCCTCGTGGATCTGTTGCTGCACCCAGCCAGTCTCGATCGCGGGGATCATGCCGCCCATGCGATCGATCTTCTCGATCAGCGCGCGCGCGCGCGTCTCGACCTCGGCCGTGAGCGCCTCGACGAAATACGAACCCGCGAGCGGATCGACGGTGTCGGTCACGCCGCTTTCGTGCGCCATCACCTGTTGGGTTCGCAGGGCGAGCAATGCGGCCTCCTGCGATGGGAGTCCGAGTGCCTCGTCGTAGGAGTTGGTGTGCAGCGACTGGGTGCCGCCGAAAATCGCGGCGAGGCCCTGCACCGTCGTGCGCACCACGTTGTTGAGCGGCTGCTGCGCGGTCAGCATCGAGCCCGCGGTTTGAGTATGGAAGCGCAGCTTGAGCGCTTCGGGGTCTTTCACGCCGAATCGCTCGCGCAGCAGCAACGCCCACAGCCGGCGTGCGGCGCGGAACTTGGCCGCCTCTTCGAACAGGTGGTTGTGCGCGTTGAAGAAGAACGAGATCCGGCGGGCGATCTGCGCCACGTCGAGTCCGCGCGTGTGCGCCGCGCCCAGATAGGCAAGCCCGTTCGCGAGCGTGAACGCGACCTCCTGCACCGCGGTGGCTCCCGCCTCCCGCATGTGATAACCGCTCACCGAGATGCTGTTCCACTGCGGCAGCTCGCGGGCGGTGAACTCGAACAGATCGGTGATGAGCCGCAGGCTGGACGCCGGCGGATAGATGTACGTGCCGCGCGCGATGTATTCCTTCAACACGTCGTTCTGAACCGTGCCGCCGAGCGAAACGCGAGGAGTGCCGCGCGCGTCGGCGACCGCCACATAGAACGCGAGCAGCAGCGGCGCGGTCGCGTTGATCGTCATTGAAGTGGTGACGCGATCGAGCGGCAGTTCGTCGAGCAGCGCTTCCATGTCGGCGAGACACGAGATCGCCACTCCGACCTTGCCGACTTCGCCGCGCGCCAGTGCGTGGTCGGAGTCGTAGCCCATCTGGGTCGGCAGATCGAACGCGACCGAGAGCCCGGTCTGCCCCTGCGCGAGCAGGTAGCGGAAGCGCTCGTTGGTCTGCCGCGCGCTACCGAAGCCCGCGTACTGCCGCATCGTCCACACCCGCGAGCGATACATCGACGGGTGGATGCCGCGCGTGAACGGGGCTTCGCCCGGGCGCCCGAGTCGCCGCGCGAGATCGCGCGGTTGCTGCGCGGCCTCGTAGAGCGGCGCGAGTGGAATGCCCGAGGTCGTGACGCGCGCTTCGGGCGCCGATGGACGCGTCGACTTCTTCGTGGCCGATTTCATTGCGCGGCGCTTCTTCACGCCGGCACCGGACCGATCTTGACGAGCGCCTGTCCCGCGCTCACCGACGCGCGCTCGGCGACCAGCACATCCTTGACGATGCCGGCGTGCCGCACGGTGAGTTCGTTCTGCATCTTCATGGCTTCGACGACCACCACCGATTGTCCCGCCTCGACGCGATCGCCGGGCTTCACGCGCACCGCGACCACCAGCCCCGGCATGGGCGCGTTCACGGTTTCACCTGCGCTCACTCCGGCCGCCTGCTGTGCGGCCTGCAGGCGTTTCTCGAGCGGGTGCCTCACTTCGACCGGCAGCAGGCGGCCGCCGAGCGTCACGTCGAGCCGCCCGCGTTCGGGCTGTGCCACGCGCACTTCGTAGGAGCGGCCCTCGATCAACAGCGAGTAGACCTCGCCGTCTTGCAGCCGCCGAAAGTCGGCCTCGAGGTGACGGCCCTCGACGTCGAGCAGCAGCCGATCTCCGTCGGTGCGGAACTCGACCTCGGCGTCGCGCCCTTCGAGCGTGACCCAGAACTTCATCGCGTTCTCCCGCGCGTGGCCGGAGCACCCCAGCGCCAGGCCGAGCGCACCGAACTGCTCTCGACGCCATCGCGCTCCGGCAATCCGACGGCGAGGCGCTCTTCGCGCGCGTGCAGTGCGGCCGCGACCGTCGCCACTTCGAGATCGGCGGCCGACGGGGCGAGTGACGCGGCCGAGAAGTGCTCGTCGAGAAAGCGCGTGCTCAATCGGCCTGCCACGAATTCCGGGTGCGAGGCGAGCCAGCGGTGAAAGGTCAGGTTGTGGCGAGGTCCATCGAGTACGAACTCGTCGATCGCGCGCAGCAGCCGCCTGCGAGCCTGCTCGCGGTCGCTGCCCCACACAATCAGCTTGGAGAGCAGCGAGTCGTAGAACATCGGCACGGTGTAGCCGCGGTAGATGCCGGCGTCGTTTCGAACTCCGGGGCCCTGGGGCAGGCGCAGACGCTCGATGCGGCCGACCGAGGGCAGGAAATTGCGCGACGGATCCTCGGCGATGATTCGCGCTTCCATCGACCAGCCGCGCGGTTCGGGCGGCTGGTCGCCGAACGACGGCGCGCGTCCCTCGGCGACGCGGATCTGTTCCGCCACCAGGTCGAGCCCGGTCACCATTTCGGTCACGGGATGTTCCACCTGCAGCCGCGTGTTGACCTCGAGGAAGTAAAAGCATCCCTGCTCGTCGAGGATGAACTCGACCGTTCCGGCGTTCCGATAGCCGACCTGTTTCGCCACCTTGCAGGCCGCGGCGCCGAATGCGGCACGCGTCTTCGCGTCGAAGGCGGGCGAAGGTGTTTCCTCGAGCAGCTTCTGGTGGCGGCGCTGCACCGAGCACTCGCGCTCGCCGAGGAAGTGGACGCGACCGTCCGCGTCGGCGAGGATTTGTGCCTCGACGTGGCGGGGCCGCTCGACGAATCGCTCGAGGTAGACACGCTCGTCGCCGAACGCACTGCGCGCTTCGCCACGCGTGACTTCCCAAGCGGCGCTCAACTCGTCGGCGCTGCGCACCACCCGCATGCCCTTGCCGCCGCCGCCGGCCGCGGCCTTGAGCATGACCGGAAAACCGATCGCGCCCGCGGCTTCTGCGGCCGCTACGAGCGAATCGACCGCGCCGCGGGACGCCGGCACCATCGGAACGCCGGCCGCCGCCGCGGCTGCGCGTGCGGCGAGCTTGTCGCCGAGTCCGTCGATGGTCTCGGGCGATGGCCCGATGAACGTGATGCCGGCCGCGGCGCACGCGCGTGCGAACTCGGCGTTCTCGGCGAAGAAACCGTAGCCCGGGTGAATGGCATCCGCGCGCACGCGCTTCGCGGTCTCGAGCACGCGTTCGAGATTCAGATAGCTCTCGCGCGCCGGACCGGCGCCCACGCCGTAGGCTTCGTCGGCGAGCAGCACGTGCAGCGACTCGCGATCGGGCTCGCTGAAGATCGCGACCGACGTGATGTCAAGTTCGCGCAGCGTGCGAATCACGCGCACCGCGATCTCACCGCGATTCGCGATCAGCACGCGTTTGAAGCGCGCCGGGCTCACGCGCCCTCCAGCACCACGCACGCGACCGCAAGGCCGCCGTCGTGGGTGATGGACAGGTGCGAACTGGTGCAACCGAGCGCCTCGTAGCGTTCGAGTGCTGCGCCGAAAAAGCGCAGTGTGGGAACGCGCCCGCCGGGTTGGATGACCTCGATCAGTTTGAACGCCACGCCTGCGCTCATTCCGGTGCCGAGTGCCTTGGAAGCGGCTTCCTTGGCGGCGAAGCGCGCGGCCAGGTGCGGGAGCGGATCCTTGTGGCCGCGGCAGTAGTCGAGCTCTTCGACGGTGAAGATTCGCGCTTCCATGCGCTTGCCGAAGCGCTCGAGCGACTCGGAGATGCGCTCCACCTTGACGATGTCGATGCCGATGCCGCGAACGGGCACGAGACTCTCCGGGGCGTGGGGAAGCGGCGACTCTATGGAGCGGTCGAGCGCAGGGTCAAGCGCGCGCCGCGCGGTTCACCACGTGAACTCGAGCCGCATCCGCACGGTGCGTGAAGCCTGATCGAGGCGCGGATCGAACACCCGCACCCAGCCCGCCGGCTGGGAGCCGCTTCCGGTGTCCCAGAACGCCCCACCGAGCCCGGTCTGGGTGCGAAACGCGCCGTAGTCGTCGAGTCGCGAGTTGATCTCGGGATGCGGGAAGCCATCGAGCGTGGCGCGAGCGGGGCCGCGATGGTCGAATAGGTTGCGGACTTCGAGACCCACGGCGAAGCGCTCGAAACGCGGCAGCGTGGTGTGCACCGCCAGCTCGGTGGACTCGGTCCACGGCAGGCGCCGCGAATTCACTGCCCCCGCGTCGATGTCGGCCACGCCCTGCTCGCGCGGGGTCCACGGCGTGCCGCTCGCGATCCATGCATGGACGTCGATCGAGGTCGAGCGATGCACGGCCTGGTGCAACGAGAGATTGAGCTGATGTCGTCGGTCCCAGTCGAGCGGCGCGTCCTGAATCGGCGCGGGCCGCGGCCCGAATCGCGGACCGACCGGGAATCCCTCCGCCAGCGAACTGTTGCCGCGCGCATCCATGATCGTGTAGGTGACCTCTCCGCGTGCGTACCGCGCGTTCCAGCTGAACGTCGCCTCGACGCCGCCGGCGTGGCCGGCATCCACACCCTCGAAGCGTGAGCCGAGGCCCTGGTTCCTCACGTCGATCGCGCGCGCGCCCGGCTCGTCGTACCACTCGCGATAGAACACGCCGATCTGCACGCGCGACCCGGCTCCGATCACGTGCTGAAGGGCGGCCTCGTAGGTGATCGCCGTCGCGGGTTCGATCCCGGCGTTGCCGAGCGGTGTGCGCCAGTCCACCTGGCCGCGCGAATCGTAGAGAAAGTCTCGCGCCGGATCCTGTTGAAGTCTCGCGTAGGCGAACGAGAACGCGTCGCGATCCGAGATCGGATACGCGAGCCCGATCCGCGGACTGAGCGAAAAGTAGCCGCCCGGCCGGCCGGGCATCGGCTGCGATTCGGCGTCCGAGCCGGGCGTGAACCACTCGCCGCGCAGTCCCGCGTTCAGCACGAAGCCTTCGAAGGCCCAGCGCGACTGAACGTATCCGAACGCGCCGGGCGCCGAAGTGTCGAACGCACGCAGCGAATCCACACCGGTGCCGAGCGTGGTGAGATCCCACTCGCGCAGATTCAGATCATCCCAACGCCCGCCGAGGCCCGCTCGGATGCGGTGACCCTGGCGGGTGAATCGATCGAGGTCGGCGCGCGCATGCCACGATCGCGTGAGTTCGCGCCGGAAGAACGGCCAGTCGCCGCCGTAGGCGAGGAACGGATCACCGGCGGGACTGCCGGGATATCCGTAGAGCGGGACTTGTCGCGCGAAGAGGTAGGAGTCGTCGTTCCCGCCGCCGACCGAGGTGATGCGGTGTGTGGCGCTCCAGCCGAGTCGCATCGAGACGCGCGACAGGGTCTCGGCGCTCGCCCAGGTGAAGAACGCGGCGAGTCGCCGGTCGTCGGTGATCGGCACGTGATCCGCGGCGCGATAGAAGTAGTCCGCCGACGCGGAGTCCACCACCCCGGGCCCCTGGGCGCACAACGGGCCGATGCAATCGTTCACCGGGCCATTCACCGTCCAACCGGGGTCGAACGGCAGCTCGACCCGCCGTGTGGCGAGCAGATGAAGTCGAGGCCCGGAACGCCCCGCGATGGGCGCGATGCGAAGCGAGCCTGAAGCCGCGTTGTCCGCTCGCCAGCCGAACGAACCGCCCAGCAGTGAGGTGCGCGAGCGCGAGCGCGAGCGCAGATTCGGCAACCACGTGTCGTCGAGCCGACCCTCGGCGGCCGCGACCGCCCCGAAGCCGGCGGCCAGCGGCCCCGCGACCACTCCGCTCGCACGGTCGTAGTGCGTGCCGGTTCGTGCGTCCGAAGTCCACAGGACTCGCACCCGCCAGGTCGCCGTGGGCTCCAGTGGCTCGAGGCGCAAGGTGCCGGCGAGTGTGGCGCCCTCTTGCGCCTCGAGCGCGCCGGTCGCCAGTTCCGCCCGCGCGAGTGCCGCGAGCGGAACTTCCATCATGCGGTGGCGGATCGGTTCGTCGAGCGGCATTCCGTCGAACCAGGTACTGGAGGTGCCGACGCGGCCCCCGCGCACCGAGAGTCCGTCGGCGGTCACGACGACGCCCGGCTGCAGCGCGATCGCGTCCACCAGCCGATCGAGCGGCAGTCCGCGAAGGGCCGCGAAGGAAACGACGCGGAGCGTCTGGCTCGAGCGCGGATCGAGCAGTCGCGCCCGCACCTCGACCGAGTCCATCTGGCGCACCACGCGCGCTGAGTCGGCGGCCGCGAAGGCGGTCCACGCCAACGCGAGCGAGAGTTGCGGGCAGGAGCAGCTCGTGAGCATCAGCGTGAGCAGAGTCGAAAGCGACGACACGTGCGGCCTCCGGTCGGCGCGAGCGCTGGAAACGCGCTCGGCCGGGTGTCAGGCGCCCGGCCGTTGGGGCACACTGGCGTCGGTTCGGGTGCAGCGTCAAGGTCCGCCGGCGGGTCTCGACCCGCTTGACGCCCTCGCCGCGGCTCCCTAGTGTTCCCGCCCGAACGTTACGCCGCAGTTGGACTTGGGTCCGACCGGCGCCCCGCGCCCGCCAGCCATGGTGAGGCGCCTCGATCGAACGACGCGGCCTCCATGGCCCTGACCTACGAACTCGAAGCCACCGACACCCAGACGACGGCTCGCGCCGGCACGCTGCGCACGCTTCACGGCGAAGTGCGCACGCCGGTGTTCATGCCAGTCGGAACCCAGGCCACGGTCAAGACGCTGACCCCCGACGAGGTGGCGGCGACCGGCGCCCGGATTCTGCTCGGCAATACGTATCACCTGTACCTGAGACCCGGCGTCGACACGGTACGGGAACTCGGCGGGCTGCATCGCTTCATGAGCTGGAACGGCGCGATCCTCACCGACAGCGGCGGCTTCCAGGTCATGAGCCTGTCGGAACTTCGCAAGGTCACCGACGAAGGGGTGGAGTTCCGGTCGCATCTCGATGGCAGCCGGCACTTCATGCGGCCCGAAGACTCGATCCGAATTCAGGATGGATTCGGCACGGACATCGCGATGTCATTTGACGAACTGGTGGAGCTGCCGGCCGAGCCGGCGGTGGTGAGCGACGCAGTCGATCGCACGCTTCGGTGGGCGCGGCGCGGACTCGAGGAGCGCGAGCGGCTGCGCGGCGAGGGCCGCGGCGCGATGGCATTGTTCGGAATCAACCAGGGCGGCACCGACGCGAACCAGCGGCGGCGTTGCTTCGAGCAGCTCGGAGCGATGCCGTTCGACGGCTTCGCGCTCGGCGGCCTGTGGGTGGGCGAGAGCCGTTCGCTGTCGCTCGAAATGGTGGAGCGCGACTGCGCGGAGTTCCCGGCCGCGAAGCCGCGCTATCTGATGGGGGTCGGTCACCCGGTCGACGTGATCGAAGCGGTGGCGCGCGGGGTCGACATGTTCGACTGCGTGCTGCCGACCCGTAACGCCCGGCGCGGGACGGTGTTCGTTTCGAGCGGGAGGCTGGTGGTCAAGAACGCGGCGTACGCCCGCGATCCGCGACCGCTCGACCTGGAATGTGATTGCTACACGTGTCGAAACTTCAGCCGCGCTTACCTGCGACACCTGTTCGCAAGTGACGAGTTGCTGGGACCGCGGCTCGCATCGCTGCATGCCGTTCATCAGATGGTGCAACTCGCGCTTGAAGCGCGCGAGGCGATTCTCGCGGGACGCTTCGCCGCGTTTCGCGCGCAGTACTTGGAAAGATTTCGCAGCGGCGACACCCTCGCCACGGCGCTCGACCCCGACCCGGACGGCCGTCCGGTGACGGCGGGCCCGACTCTCTAGAAGGAAACCCGCGACGATGTTCCTGTGGACCGATGCCTTCGCTCAGGCTGCCGGCGGTGCCGCCAAGGCCGCCGATCCCAAGATGGCGATCCTCATTCAGGTGCTCCAGTTCGTCCCGATCTTCCTGATTCTCTACTTCCTGCTGATCCGCCCGCAGCAGAAGCGCCAGAAGGACGCCGAGAAGATGCTGAAGAACCTGAAGAAGGGCGATCGCGTGCTCACCACCGGCGGCCTGTTCGGAACCGTTGTCGGCATCGATGACAACAAGGCCGTGCTGCGCGTCGCCGACGACGTGAAGCTCGAGTTCTCCAAGTCGGCGGTGGTTCAGGTGCTTGCGGAGGAGGGCAAGTAGTGTCGATTCGTTCGATCCGCATTTATGGCGATCCGGTGTTGCGCGAACGCGCTCGACCGGTCACCGAATTCGACGACGCCCTGCGCGAGCTGGTCGCCGACCTGTACGAGACCATGGTCGCGTACAACGGGGTCGGTCTCGCAGCTCCGCAGGTAGGCATCCCGCACCGCTTGCTCGTCATCGACCTGCCGCTCGACGATGAGACGCGCGCGCGCTTCGCGCTGATCAATCCCGAGCTTTCGGAACGCTCGGGAAGCGAAGGGGGCGAAGAAGGCTGCCTGTCGATTCCGGGCGTCTACGACGAGGTGAAGCGCGCCACGCGCATGCGTGTGAAGGGGCTCGACGAACACGGTCGACCGCTCGACTTCGAAGCGTCCGGCTACCTGGCGCGTGCGATTCAGCACGAGGTCGATCATCTCGACGGCGTGCTGTTCATCGACCGGCTCTCGCCGCTGCGGCGCCAGTTCCTGCGCGGCAAGCTCGAGGGGCTCAAGCGCGGCGAGATGCCGGATGGCTATCCGCAGCATGAACGCGGCGAGGGGCTCGGGTGAGTCGTCCGCGCGTGGTGTTCATGGGCACGCCCGCGTTCGCGGTTCCTGCGCTGGAAGCGGTGGCCGAGGCATGCGATGTCACGCTGGTGGTGACGCAGCCCGACCGCCCGAAGGGGCGGGGACTCGCGCTGGCGGAGTCCGAGGTCGCAACCGCTGCGGCGCGTATCGGTGTGCGCGAGATCTACAAGCCCGCGGACGCCCGCACTGCGGAAACACTGGCGCGCGTGCGAGCCGCCGCCCCCGATCTGGCGGCGGTGGTGGCGTTCGGCGCGATCCTGCCGGCCGAGCTGCTCGCGGCACCACGGCTCGGCTGCATCAATCTGCACGGCTCGCTGCTGCCCGACTACCGTGGCGCCTCGCCGGTACAGCGCGCGCTGTGGGACGGGCGGGCGATGACCGGCGTCACCACGATGTGGATGGACGAGGGCATCGACACCGGTGATCTGATCCTGCAGCGCTGCGAACCGATCCGCGCCGAAGATGACGCGGGCTCGCTCGCGACGCGGCTCGCAAACGTCGGCGCGCCACTGCTGGCCGAGAGTCTGCTGGCCGCGCACGCCGGCAACGCTGCACGCGCGCCGCAGGATCGCACCGCCGGAAGCTATGCGCGCAAGCTCAAGAAGCGCGATGGCGCGATGGACTGGACGCTCGACGCGATCGCGTTGTGGAACCGAGCGCGCGCGGTCACTCCGTGGCCGGGAGCCTTCACGGAGGGAGCGGGGCGCCGGCTGGTGGTGACGCGGGCGACTCCGATCGACGTTTTGGAGCACGCGGGCGAGCCCGGGCAGGTGGTGGCCGTGGATCGTGATGGCGTGCGAGTGCTGTGCGGCCGCGGAGTGCTGCGGCTCGAACGAGTGAAACCCGAGGGGCGCGCCGAGATGGCTGCGGCCGATTGGGCGCATGGGGCGCGCATCGCTCCGGGGTCGAAGATGAGAAGGATGGAGGAGGTTCAGTCGTGACGACCAAGAAGGCGGTACGCAGCAAGCCCGTTCGTGCGGGTGCATCGAAGCCCCGTGCGGCGAAACCCGCCGGACGTGCTGCGCCGAAGCGCGACCGCGCGGCCGCGCCGCGCCGCGCGAGCGCGAGTGCCGCGCCACGCAGCAGCTCGACTCGCAGCGCCGGCACTCGAGCCACCACCACCCGAGCCACCACCACGCGCGGCCCTGCCACGCGCGGCAGCGCTACGCGTGGCACCTCGACGCGTGCGCCCATCAAGCGCACGACTCTCACGCGCAGCGCTTCGCCGCGTGCGGGCCTCGAGCCGCGTACCCCTCGAAGCCGAACCGCGGAGCCGCGCACCGCGTCACCGCGATCGCGCAGCACCGAGCTTCGCACCACGCGGCCGCGCGTATCCGAGACGCCGCGCGCCACCGAAA
>JABFRW010000004.1 GCA_013140805.1 Candidatus Eisenbacteria bacterium | reverse complement strand
TACGCGCACGCGAGCGACGTCTTCGGCCTCAATGTCCATATGTCGTACGCGGCGTGGGGGCTCGCGGTCGTGCCGGTCGAATTCGCGATCGTCTTCGAAGTGGTGCACGAGGCGTCCGGAGACTCGCAGTGCGTGCACGCACGCACCGGCACTCCGATGCAGGTGTGGCGCGACGCCGTACGCTCTTGACCCTCCGATACCCCTCTGGCACCTTGCGTTCATGAGCGCGCGTGAACGCATCCTGGTGATCGGTGACGGAGGGCGCGAGCACGCGCTCGCCTGGCGCTTGAGTCGGGATCCCGAAACGGAGTGGCTCGGGGTGGCGCCGGGCAACGACGGCATGCGCGCGACGTTCGATTGCGTCGACGTCTCGCCCGTCGACCTGCCGGCTCAACTCGAACTGGCGCGTCGCGTCCGTGCCACCCTGGTGGTGGTGGGACCCGAGGCGCCACTTGCCGCCGGAGTGGTGGATGCGTTCGAGGGCGCCGGCATCACGTGCTATGGCCCCGGTCGCGAGGCGGCCCGGCTCGAATCGAGCAAGTGGTTCGCGAAACAGGTCATGCACGCGGCGGGAGTACCGACCGCGTCGGCCGAGTGCTGCCGCACCCTCGAGGCGGCGCGCGCGGCACTCGCGATGAGTCGGGGCCCGTGGGTGCTCAAGGCCGATGGCCTCGCGGCCGGCAAGGGCGTGTGCGTCACGTCGGAGGCCGCCGAGGCCGAGGCGTTCGCGCGGGCGTGTCTCGAGGATCAGCGATTCGGCGCCGCGGGCGCGTCGCTGCTGATCGAAACGTATCTGGTCGGGGAAGAGGTCTCGATGCTCGCGGTGTGCGATGGTGAGCGCTTCGTGCTGCTGCCGCCGGCGCGCGACTACAAGCGCGCGCACGATGGCGATCGCGGCCCGAATACCGGCGGCATGGGCGCCTATGCGCCGGCCTTGGCCCTCGACGCGGCGCTCGAGACCCGCATCGGTGCCGAGGTGGTGGCTCCGGTGCTGCGCGAGATGGCCGCGCGAGGGATGTCTTTCAAGGGCACGCTGTTCGTCGGCCTGATGCTCACGCAGGACGGACCGCAGGTGCTCGAGTTCAACGTGCGTTTCGGAGATCCGGAGACCGAGGCGCTGGTGCCGCTGATCGACGGCTCGCTCACCCGGCTGCTCGCCGGCGCTGCGCGCGGCAAACTCGATCGCACCGCGGTGACTCGCGCGCCGGGCGCAACGGTTTCGGTGGCGCTGTGCGCGGCCGGGTATCCCGAGGCGATCGGCGAGGGCGGAATCATCACCGGACTCGAGGCCATCGACTCACACCCGGAGTGCCAGGTGTTTCACGCCGGCACGCGACGCGTTGCGACCGGATGGGAAGTGCGAGGCGGTCGCGCGGCGCACGTCGTCGCGCGCGCATCGGACCTCGCCACGGCGCGTACCCGAGCGTATGCCGCGGTCGCAGCGCTCGGCGGGAGCGGCTGGCGGGTCCGTCACGACATCGCATCGCCGGATCCGGTCGCGGCCGGGATCGAGGGGCGCGCGTGAGCGTGCGGGTGCTGAAGGTCGACACCGAGCGCCCCGACGAAGCGGCGCTGCTCGAGGCGGCGGAGACGGTCCTGCGCGGCGGCGTCATCGCGTATCCGACCGACACGCTGTACGGGCTCGGTTGCTCGTTGTTCGATGTTTCGGGGGTGGAGCTGGTCGCCCGCCTCAAGCGACGCGACCCGACGCTGGCCGTGATCTCTCTGATTCCCGATCCCTCGCAGGTGTTCGGCCTCGCGGACGACGTCTCCGAAGTGGCGGAGCGCCTCATGGCTCGCTACTGGCCGGGGCCTCTGTCCATCATCTTCCGCGCGTCCGCGGTGGTGCCGGTGCGGGTGCGCGGTGCGGGAAGTACGGTCGCGTTGCGCGTCCCCAAGGACACGCTGTGCGAGCGCCTGCTGCAGCGCATCGGCGGACCCGTGGTTTCGAGCAGCGCGAACCTGACCGGGCAGAAGCCGGCCGAGACTGCCGACGAAGTTCTGCGCATCTTCGGCAATCAGATCGACCTGGTGCTGGACGGTGGTCCGCGGCGCGGACTCACGCCATCGACGCTGGTCGACGTGAGCGGTCAGAAGCCGCGCCTGCTGCGCCTCGGGGCACTCGATCCGCGCGCCGAGATGGGTGATTACATAGACGCGACCGCCGCGGATTGAGCTCTCGATCGAGCGCTCGAGAGCGCTTCGCGATGATTGACCGAGCCCGGATCGCAGCCTATTCTCTGCGCGCCATGACCCGTCCGGACCCCCTCTACCATGTGCTGTTCGTCTGCACCGGGAACACCTGCCGCAGCCCGATGGCGGTCGCGGCGCTGCGCCAGGCGCTGGGTTCCGACGCGGATCGGGTGGCGATTTCCTCCGCAGGGACTTCGGCGTGGGATGGACAACCGGCGGCACGATTCGCGATCGAAACCGCACAGCGCTCGGGTGCGGTGCTCGAGAATCACCGCTCGCGTCGGCTGACGCCGGAAATGGCCGGCGAGGCGGACCTGATCGTCGTGATGGAACCGGCGCATCGAGCCGCGCTCGCCACCCTCGGCATCGCGGATGATCGGGTGCACGTCTTGAGTGAGTGGCCGGAGCCGGGCGAGC
This sequence comes from Candidatus Eisenbacteria bacterium, assembly GCA_013140805.1. NCBI lineage: Bacteria > Candidatus Eiseniibacteriota > Candidatus Eiseniibacteriota bacterium. The sequence goes on along the minus strand of JABFRW010000004.1, from coordinate 5,322 downwards.
CGACGCTCGAGATCTCGGATCCGTTCGGGCAATCCGCCGAAGCCTATGAAGAGTGCTGGCGGCGCATCGGCCGTCACGTCGAGCGCCTGGCGGTGGTGGTGCGCGAGGCGTGTCGCAGCCGATCCGCCTGACGTGTCGAACATCGCGCGAGGGGCATGATGGCGATCCAGAAGGTCGAGAAGATCTGGATGAGCGGCAAGTGGGTCGCGTGGGACGACGCGCGCATCCACGTGCTCTCGCACGTCGCCCACTACGCGTCGAGCGTGTTCGAGGGGATCCGTGCCTACCAGAACCCGAGCGGGGTGGCGATCTTCCGGCTCGATGAGCATCTCGACCGGTTGCTGGCGTCTGCGAAGATCTATCGCATGGAGCTGCCGTTCGAGCGTGCGGTGCTCCACCAGACCTGCCTCGACGTGGTGGCGATCAACGATCTGCGGGACTGCTACCTGAGGCCGCTCGTTTACCGCGGGTACGAAAACCTCGGCGTCAACCCATTCGGCTCACCGGTCGAGGTTGCGATCGCGGCGTTCCCCTGGTCGGGTTATCTGGGCGAGGACGCGCTCGCGAAGGGCGTGGCCGTCAAGGTCAGTTCGTGGTGGCGCATCGCGCCGAACACGCTGCCCGCGATGGCAAAGGCGTCGGCGAACTACATGAACTCGCAGCTGATCAAGATGGAGGCGCTGACCGACGGCTACAGCGAGGGGATCGCGCTCGATACGCAGGGCTTCGTAAGCGAGGGCAGCGGACAGAACGTGTTCCTGGTCGCCGGCGGCGAGCTGATCACGCCACCGCTGACCAGCAGCGTGCTGGCCGGCATCACCCGTCAGACCGTGGTGACGCTTGCGCGCGAGCTGGGTATTCCGGTGCGCGAATCGGTGATCCCGCGCGAGATGCTCTACCTTGCGGACGAGTTGTTCTTCAGCGGCACTGCGGTCGAGATCTCGCCGATCACCTCGGTCGACCGCATCACGGTCGGCTCCGGCGCACGCGGCCCGGTGACCAAGCGACTCCAGGAGGCCTATTTCGGCATCCTGCGCGGCGAACTTCCGGATCGACACGGCTGGCTCACGGCGGTGCCCGCGGCGGCTGCCGCGCGCGCCCGCTAGTCGGCGCCGCTCCCCAAGGAGGGCAGGGTGCGGATTGCGATCGGCACGGATCACGCCGGATTCGAACTCAAGCAGCGGCTGGTCGCCGAGCTGCGTGCGCTCGGACACGAGGTGATCGACGAAGGCACTCATTCGACCGAGCCGGTCGACTACCCGGACTTTTGTTTCCCGGTCGGCGAGAAGGTGGCGCGCGGGGAAGTCGATTTCGGAATCGTGCTCGGCGGCAGCGGCATCGGCGAATCGATCGCGGCGAACAAGGTGGCCGGGGTGCGGGCCTCGGTGGTGACCAGCGACGAGACCGCGCGACTCACGCGGCTGCACAACGACTCGAACGTGATCGCGCTCGGCGCACGCACCAACGGCGGCCACGAGGGCCCCTCGCGCTGGGTGCGCATCTGGCTCGAGACCGCATTCGAGGGCGGCCGGCATGCACCGCGGCTCGAAAAGATCCGCCGCTACGAAGCGGCTCACGGGAGGACCCTCTGACCATGTCCGCGCTGCGCGATCAGGACCCCGCGATCTTCCAGGCGGTTGTGAACGAACGCGATCGGCAACACTCGACGCTCGAGCTGATCGCGTCCGAAAACTTCGCGAGTCCTGCGGTGCTCGAGGCGCTCGGGACCGAGATGAACAACAAGTACGCCGAGGGACTGCCTCGCAAGCGTTACTACGGCGGCTGCGAGTTCGTGGACGTCGCCGAGGAGCTGGCGATCGCGCGGCTGCGCACCCTGTTCGGCGCCGAACACGCGAACGTGCAGCCGCACTCGGGCGCGTCGGCGAACCTCGCCGCCTACCTCGCGGTCGCGAAGCCGGGTGACACGCTGCTCGGAATGAGTCTCGCGCACGGCGGACATCTGACCCACGGGCACCATGTCTCGGTCTCGGGCCAGTTGTTCAAGGCGATCCAGTACGGGGTCGATCCCGACACGGGTCGACTCGACTACGAGGGAATGGAACGACTGGCGCGCGAGCATCGGCCGCAGATCCTGGTCGCGGGAGCGAGCGCCTATCCGCGCGTGATCGACTTCGAGCGCTTCGGCCGGATCGCACGCGAGGTCGGCGCGAAACTGGTCGTCGACATGGCGCACATCGCCGGGCTGGTCGCGGCCGGACTTCACCCGAGTCCGATTCCGCACGCGGACGTCGTGACGAGCACCACGCACAAGACGCTGCGCGGGCCGCGCGGCGGAGTGATCCTGAGCAGCGGCGCGCACGCCGAGAAGGTCGACAAGTCGGTGTTCCCGGGACTGCAGGGCGGACCCCTCATGCACGTGATCGCGGCCAAGGCGGTGTGCTTCGGCGAGGCGCTCACCGAGCCGTTCCGCAGCTATCAGCAGCGCGTGGTGTCGAATGCGAAGGTGCTGGCGGAGACCCTGGTCGGGCATGGCTTCGAACTGGTCTCGGGCGGCACCGACAATCACCTCATGCTGCTCGATCTGCGCCGCCGCGGCCTGACCGGGAAGCTGGCCGAGGAAGCGCTGCACCATGCCAACATGACGGTGAACAAGAACGCGGTTCCGAACGATCCGCAGAAGCCCTGGGTCACGAGCGGGATCCGACTCGGAACTCCCGCACTCACCACCCGCGGCTTCGGCGCCGATGAGATGCGGCGCATCGGCGGGTGGATTGCGAAGGTCCTGGAGCGCCCGGACGATCACTCGCACGCACGCACGGTCGGCACCGAGGTGCTGGAGCTGAGCGGGCGCTATCCGTTGTTCGCGTGGGAGACCGCGCTCAAGTAGATCAGGAGGGATCCATGACGACGGACGGCAAGGACGGCGCCAAACGCATCGAGCGCGCAGCGCAGATTCTGGGACGGGTGCGAACCGAGGTCGCGCGTGCGGTGGTCGGCCAGCACGCCATGGTCGATCGATTGCTGGTCGGGCTGCTGACCGGCGGCCACGTGCTGCTCGAGGGGGTGCCGGGTCTCGCGAAAACGCTCGCGGTCCGCAGCCTCTCGGATGCGCTTTCGCTTCGCTTCCGTCGCATCCAGTTCACGCCCGACCTGCTGCCGGCCGACCTGACCGGGACCATGATCTTCAATCCGAAGGAAGGCACCTTCTCGGCCAAACGCGGCCCGGTGTTCGCGAATCTGGTGCTCGCCGACGAAATCAATCGCGCTCCCGCAAAGGTGCAGGCCGCGCTGCTCGAAGCGATGCAGGAACAGCAGGTGACGCTCGGCGATGAAACCCTGCCGCTCGAGGATCCGTTCCTGGTGCTCGCGACCCAGAATCCGATCGAGCAGGAGGGCACCTACCCGCTTCCCGAGGCGCAGAGCGATCGCTTCATGATGAAGGTCAAGGTCGGTTACCCGACGCGCGCCGAGGAAAAGGAAATTCTGCGCCGCGTTGGGCTCTCCGAACCCGCGCGGCTCAAGCCCCAGGCGACGCGCGAGGAAGTCATGGAGGCGCGGCTCGCCCTCGACAGCGTCTACGTCGACGACAAGATTCAGGACTACGTCCTCGACATCGTGGGCGCCACTCGACGCCCGCGTGACCACGGACTGCCGCTCGAGAACCTCATCGCGCATGGCGCCTCGCCGCGCGCCACGCTGTTCCTGGTGCGCGGGGCGCAGGCGCTCGCGGTGATCGAGGGGCGGCCCTACGTGCTGCCGGAGGACGTCAAGGCGATCGCGCCCGACGTGCTGCGTCACCGCATTCACGTCTCGTACGAAGCCGAGGCCGAGGGAGTCGACGGGGAGGAGCTGGCGCGGCGGGTGCTGGAGAAGGTGCGCGTGCCCTGATGTCGACCGCGGAACTGCTTCGCAAAGTCCGCCGGCTCGAGATTCGCAGCCGCCATCTGGTCGAAGACCTGTTCGCCGGCCAGTCGAAGAGCGTCTTCCAGGGGCGCGGCGTCGAGTTCGAGGAAGTGCGCCCGTACCTGCCCGGCGACGAGGTGCGAGACATCGACTGGAACGTCACCGCCCGCCTCGGCGCGCCCTACGTCAAGCGCTTCGTCGAGGAACGCGAACTCACGGTGATGCTCGCGGTCGACATCTCACGCTCGATGCGATTCGGTACCGTCGGCGTCGAGAAGCGCGAGCTCGCAGCCGAGCTGTGCGCGGTGCTCGGGTTCGCCGCCCTTCGCAATGACGACCGCGTGGGACTGGTGCTGTCCGACTCCCGCGTGACTCACCTGGTGCCCGCGGTGCGGGGGCGTCGTCACCTGTTGCGCATCCTGCGCGACGTGCTGGAGGCCGATTCGGTCGCGAAAGAGACGCGACTCGGTGAGGTCGCGCGATTCCTCTCGCGCACGCTGAATCGCCACAGCGTGGTGTTCTGGATCTCGGATTTCGATCCGGCGCCCGAGTCCACCGCGCTGCGAAGCCTCGGGCGGCGCCACGATCTCACCGCACTCGCGCTGCGTGATCCGCGCGACGAGGTCCTGCCGGCGGCGGGCTGGCTCGAACTCGAGGATCTCGAGAGCGGCGAGCGTGCGCTGGTGAACAGCTCGAGCGCCCGGGTGCGCGAGCAGTATCAGCGCGACGCGCGTGCACGCTGGGCGCGCGCCGAGTCCGCCCTGAAGGAGGCGCGCTGTCCGATGCTCGAGATCCGGACCGATCGCTCGTATCTGCCGGTGCTGATGCGTTACTTCGCGACCCGGCGCCGCGGCAGGAGGAGCGCGTGAGTCTGCGCCGGAGCGTCGGCCTCGCAGTGCTCGCCATGGCGCTGACGTGCCGAGCGGCTGCGGCGGCGGCCCCCGAGTTGCGCGCGCGCGTGACGCTGTCGCCGACTCGCGCCTCGATCGGGCAGCTCGTGACCTACCGCGGCAGTGTGGTGCACCCGCGTGGTGCCCGCGTCAGGTGGCAGGCACCCGAGAATCGCGAGTCCCTGACCTGGGGAGCGCCGCGCTCCGGAGTGATCTCGAGTTCAGCGGTACGACCGGGTGCGGCTGCCGGCGGTGTCTCGACGCTGGATACCGCGTGGATCGAAGTCACGCTCCAGGCCTTCGAACTTGGAGAAGTACGTCTCGCGGGACTCGAGTTCGACTACGCGAGTGGCGACGCGAAAGAGGTGCGTCACGAACGGCTGCCGCTTCTCACGCTGGTGGTGCTGCCGACGGTCCCGGCCGACAGCACGGAACGGCTCGCCGATGTACACGCGCCGATCGCGGCGCCCTGGTGGGAGCGGGTGCCGTGGGGCTGGATCGTCGGGATCGTGGTGGTGGCGGTCCTCGCAGTGCTGATCTGGAAGCGGCTCGCGCGCAAACTTGACCC
>JABFRW010000003.1 GCA_013140805.1 Candidatus Eisenbacteria bacterium | reverse complement strand
CTCACTGGTGGTCGAGCGCGCGGCGCAGACGCTCGAGTCGTGCCGGCTGGCGCTCGCGGACGATCCGTTCGCCGACGAGGCGGTCCGACTTCAGATGCGAGCGTTCGTGTCGCTCGGCCGACGCACCGAGGCGCGTCGGCGGTTCGATGCCTACGCCGAGTTCCTGCGTCGCGAGCTCGACGCCGAGCCCGACACCGAGACCGTTGCACTCGCCCGCCAGCTTCTCTCTGAGGCATGATGCGCCGGTGATGAACTCCTTCGATCCACCCCGAGCCTGCGGAGAGTGCTCGTGAACGACCTGCTGCGTCCGCTGCTCCTCGAGAACTCATCGAAGATCGTGCTGCTGGTGCTCGACGGGCTCGGCGACCTGCCGCACCCCGCGCACGGCGGACGCACTCCGCTCGAAGCGGCGCGCACACCGAACCTGGACGCGCTCGCGCCCGCCGCCTCGCAGGGGCGCCTGGTGCCGGTCGCACCCGGCATCACACCCGGCAGTGGCCCGGGACATCTCGGCCTGTTCGGCTACGACCCGATCACGACTGTGGTCGGACGCGGTGTGCTCGAAGCGCTCGGCGCCGGCATCGCACTCGCGCCGGGCGACGTCGCGGCGCGCGCGAACTTCTGCACCGTCGACGGCGCGGGAGTCGTGACCGATCGACGCGCGGGCCGCATCGACACCGAGGTGTGCGCGCGCCTGGTCGCCAGGCTCGCGGCCGAGGTCGGTCGCATCGAGGATGTCGAGATCCTGCTGCAGGCGGGGAAGGGCCATCGCTTCGTCGCGGTGTTGCGAGGCCCCGGTCTCGGCGGTGACGTCAGCGATGCCGATCCGCACAAGGAAGGGAAGCCGATCCCGGCGGCGCGCGCGCTCGTCGCGGGCGCTGCAAACGACAAGACCGCGCGGATCGTGAACGCTTTCGCAAAGCGCGCGGCGGAAGTGCTGCGCGCCGAGTCGCCCGCGAATGCGGCGTTGATGCGCGGGTTGTCGGCGCGCCCTCATCTAGAGGGCTACCGCGAGCGCTTCGGCCTGCGCGCCGCGGCGATCGCCGCCTATCCGATGTATCGCGGCGTCGCGGAGCTTGCGGGCATGGAGCGCTTCGTGCCGAACGGCGAGGGTGGCGCCGAGGCATTCGCGCTCGCCAGTCAGCAGTGGTCCGCGTTCGATTTCTTCTTCATTCACATCAAAGGCACCGACATGGCGGGTGAGGACGGAAACTTCGACGCCAAGGTGAAGGTGATCGAGCAGACCGACGCGGCGCTGCCGCAACTGCTCGCGCTCGCGCCCGACGTTTTGTGCGTCACGGGTGACCACTCGACTCCGGTCCCGATGAAGGCGCATTCGTGGCACCCGATCCCGTGCCTGGTACATGGCGGGCTCGCGTTCGCCGACGGATATCCCCGCTTCAACGAGAAGGCGGCGCGGGCGGGGACGATCGGGACCCTTGCCAGCAAGGACCTGATGGCGGTACTCCTTGCCCACGCCGGGCGGCTCGACAAGTACGGAGCCTGACATGCCCATTCGCTTCAGCCCGCTTCCGGCGGCCGGATTGACGGTTGCCATCGCTCTTTTCACTGCCGCTTCGGCGTTTGCGCAGCCCAACCCACCACTCGGTTCCTCGGTGTTCGCGTTCCCGGGGTGGTATTCGGAGGCGGCTTCCGGTGTCTCGGCCGGGCGCTCGCTCGCTGATCGGTGGCTCGGCTCCGATCCCGCGACCAATCCTGCGATCTCCTCATCGCGCTGGGGCGTCGAACTGACTCCCGTGCTGTTGCACTCGAGCCGCCAGGATCTGCGCGCCGCGAATACCGACTTCGACGAGACCAGCGCCTTCTTCGATCTGTCGGGACTCACGCTGAGCGGTCCGCTCTGGAAGGTCGGCGGACAACACCTCGATCTCGCGCTCTATGCGCATCGCGCCCTGGCGCGCTCCGAGAACAACGCGTTCGTGACCGGTCGCAATCTGGACCCGACGGCACTCAACTCGACGATCGCGAGCGAGACCGCGGCGCGCGAGAACCTGGCCGGTGCAGGCCTCGCGTTCGGACCCGCCTCGCTGCGGCTCGGTGTCGCCGGCGAGTGGGTGATGCGAGACGATGAGTACACGCTCGAGGTCGAGTCGGGTGATCCTTCGAGCGGCATTCGCATCACGTCCTTCGATGGGACGAGCTTCGCGGTGCGAGGTGGTGTGAAGGTGGCGAGCGGAACGCCGGGCCCCGGGCACTGGGACGCCGGCGCGAGCGTTCGCTACGCGAGTGCGCTCGAAGTCGAGGGGACCGAGCACGTCGAGCTGATCACCGGGACCGGTGACACGGAGGTGCGAGCCGAACGCGCGGCAGGCTACGAGTACGGCGGTTCGGTCGCCTGGCAGGGAACCGAAGTCCTAAAACTGTTCGCGGGTGCCGGCGGACGCGGCGAGCGCGAGTGGGAGGGCTTCGGCGTGGTCGAGGGCAGCGCATTCGAATGGGCGGTGGCGCTCGAGTACCACGACGCGGCCGATCCCTGGACCGCACGGTTCGGTGGCGGCGCCGATCGCCAGTCGGACGCGGCCGAGGATCGCGCCACGCGGCTCGCGCTCGGGCTCGGCTGGACGCTCGGTGAGCGGCAGTCGCTCGAGTTCGGCGTGCTGCGCCGCGTGGTCCACCGCGGCGATGCGCCGAACTCGTTTGACGATCGTGTCATGGTGTCGATCCGGGTCGGGTATTGAGGCCGCAGCACCTCTGCTACACTGCCGGCCGATTTCGCGATCCGGTCGCAGTTCTCGTTCGCGGCACCAGGCGAGAGTGGCGGAATTGGCAGACGCGCCGGATTTAGGTTCCGGTGGGGAAACTCTTGGGGGTTCGAGTCCCCCCTCTCGCACCACGTTTGCACCGCCCATTCAACCCCAGGGAGACGAGCCCGCATCATGAACGTTTCGGTCCGCGCCGGCACGCCGTGGCAGCACATTCTCGACATTCAGATTCCTGCCGACGAGGTCGAGTCACGCCTCGACGAGGTGGCGCGCGAAGTCCAGCGGCGTGCGGTGCTGCCCGGCTTCCGCCGTGGCAAGGTGCCGCTCCATCTGGTCCGCCAGAACTTCGCCGACTCGATCGAACAGCGCTTCTTCGAGACCACGCTGCCCGCCGTCACCTCCGAGGCGGTGCGCGAGTCGAAGCTCAATCCGGTGGTGCCGCCGCTGGTGCGCGAGCTGCGCTTCCAGCCGGGCGAGCCGCTGTCGTTCGAGGCGGTGGTCGACGTCAAACCGGAACTCGAGGCGCGTGACTGGAAGAAGCTGCCGCTCACGCGGCGCTCCAGGCCGATCGACGCCGCGGCGGTCGCTCAGGTGATGGATCGGCTGCGCGAGGAGTCGGCGGTGTTCGTCGACGTCGACCGCGTCGCGGCGCGTGGGGATCTGGTGCTGGCGGACTCGGTGCGCCTCGACGTCAACGGACGCCCGATGGGCCACACCCGCGCCAAAGGCATCCGGCTCGAGATCGGAGCCCCCGGAATGCTGCCGGAACTCGAGAGCGGGCTGATCGGCGCCCGGTCCGGCGACGCTAGGACGATCGCGGTCAGCTACCCCGAAGACCATCAGGCCGAGGAGCTTCGCGGCCGCACCTGGAGCTACCAGGTCAGGGTCCGAAAGATCCAGGACAAGAAACTCCGCGAACTGGACGATACTTTTGCACGGGACGTGTTCAAGCTCTCCTCAGTCGAGGAGTTGAAGGAGCGCGTCCGAATCAACCTGGAAGCCGAAGAGCAGAGCCGGACGCAGCGGGAGCTGGACGCCGCGGCGACGGACGAGCTGGTGCGGCGCAACGCACTCGAGCTGCCGGAACGCCTGGTGGCGTTCATGCTCGATCGAGTGGTGCGCGAGGCGGCGCAGGGCCGGGAGGTCCCGGACCACCTCGCGGCCGAGATGTCGGGTCGCTATCGTCCCGGCGTCGAGCGCTCGTTGCGGCGCGAGCTGATTCTGGACGCGATCGCGCGTCAGGAGCAGCTCTCGGTGAGTGACGAAGAAATCGCGGCCGAGATCGATCGCATCGCGGCCGCCGATCCACGTCAGGCGGCGCGCGTACGTGCCCGCTATGCGGATGCGGAGCGGCGGCGTACGCTCGGCGAAACGTTGACCGAGCGGAAAGCGATGGGGCTCGTGATCGAGTCCGCTGAAGTTCGAGACGAAGTGATGAGCGACGAGCCGATGGTGGTGCCAGCGGCACGATGAGTCCCCGGTGACGGGGCAAAAAAGGAGCAGGGAAGCATGGGTCTCGTACCGATCGTCGTCGAGCAGACCGGGCGCGGAGAACGCGCCTACGACATCTACTCGCGGCTCCTCAAGGACCGCATCATCTTCATCGGCACCGGGATCGACGACCAGGTCGCGAACCTGGTGGTCGCTCAGATGATCTTCCTCGAGGCCGAGGATCCGGAGCGCGACATCAATCTCTACATCCATAGCCCCGGCGGCAGCGTCACCGCGGGCCTCGCGATCTACGACACCATGCAGTTCGTGAAGCCGGACGTCGCCACGCTGTGCATGGGACAGGCGGCCAGCATGGGCGCGGTCCTGCTCGCCGGCGGCGCCAAGGGCAAGCGCTCGGTGCTCCCGAACTCGCGCATCATGATCCACCAGCCGTGGGGCGGCACCCAGGGCCAGGTGACCGACATCGAGATCTACACCAAGGAAGTGAAGACGATGAAGGACCTCCTGAACGGAATCCTGTCGAAGCACTGCGGCCGGACCGTCGAGCAGGTCGAGCGGGAGACCGATCGCAACAACTTCATGTCGGCGGATGAAGCGAAGACGTACGGGCTCGTCGACGAGATCATCTCGAAGCGCAAGTAGGCGGGGGTGTCATGAAGAAGCGCATCGCAACTCCACATCCGATTCGCTGCTCGTTCTGCGGCCGTGGCCAGGACGAGGTCGCGCGGCTGGTGTCGGGGCCGTCGGTCTACATCTGCAGCGAGTGCGTGAAGTTGTGCAACGACATCCTCGAGGGCGAGATCGAGCGCGAGCAGCCGTCGGCCACCGGCCAGCTGCCGAAGCCGGCCGAGATCAAGAAGATCCTCGACGACTACGTGGTCGGTCAGAACCGCGCCAAGAAGACGCTCGCGGTCGCGGTCTACAACCACTACAAGCGCATCTACTCGCCGCCCGGCACGGGCGGTGACGTGGAACTCGAGAAGTCGAACATCCTGCTGATCGGACCGACCGGCACCGGCAAGACGCTGCTCGCCCGCACGCTGGCGCGCTTCCTCAAGGTGCCGTTCGCGATCGTGGATGCCACCAGCCTGACCGAAGCCGGCTACGTCGGCGAGGATGTCGAGAACATCCTGGTGCGGCTGCTGCAGTCGGCGGACTTCAATCTGGTCAATGCCGAGCACGGCATCGTCTACATCGACGAGATCGACAAGATCTCGCGCAAGAGCGAGAACCCCAGCATCACCCGCGACGTCTCGGGCGAAGGCGTGCAGCAGGCGCTGCTCAAGATCCTCGAAGGCACGATCGCAAACGTGCCGCCGCAGGGCGGACGCAAGCACCCGCAGCAGAAGTACATCGAGGTGAACACCAAGGACATCCTGTTCATCTGCGGTGGCGCGTTCGAGGGTCTCGACAAGATCGTCGAGCGGCGCGTGGGCGAAAAGGTGCTGGGCTTCGGCGCCGAGATCAAGACCAAGAAAGAGAAGAACGTCGGTCAGCTGATGGCGCTGATCGAGCCCGAGGATCTGCTGCGCTACGGACTGATCCCCGAGCTGGTCGGCCGTCTGCCGGTGGTCGGAGTGCTCGAGTCGCTCGACGAGAACGCGCTGGTCACGATCCTGACCGAGCCCAAGAATGCGATCACCAAGCAGTACCAGAAGTTCTTCGAACTCGAGGGCGTGAAGCTCGACTTCACCGAGGACGCCCTGCGTGCGATCGCCCAGCAGGCGATCCTGCGTGGCACCGGCGCACGAGGACTGCGTGCCGTGATCGAGGATTCGATGCTCGACGTGATGTACGACATCCCGTCGCGCTCCGACGTGATCGGATGCACGATCTCGCGCGAATGCATCATCGGTGGCGCGCCGCCGCTGCTGACGTTCCGCGGCGAGCGCGAGAAGCGTCGTAAGGAGGCGTAAACCGCACGCGACGCGCGTTTCCCCTGTGCTAGGGTGGCCCGAGTGAACTTGTGGTGGCGCGAGGCGCCCCGCACCTCACCCGGGCCGTCGCTTTCAAGGGACGCGTCGGCGGGCGAATCCGATTCGGCCGAATCCAGGAGATGAATTGACCCGAGCCAAGCAGAAGCCGAAGCGCGCCGCGAAGTCGCCGGCAGCGAAATCACGCGTCGCCACGGTGGCCGCGCCGAAGCGTTCCGCGCCGCCGCCGCCCGCCGAGCGAACCGCGCGCGTCGAGCGCCGCTCGTCCAAGATTGCCGCATCGCGTCGCGGAGCGGCCAAGGCCGTGAGCGCCTCTCAGACGCCCATCAAGCTCGTGTCGGCGCGAAGCGGAGCACCGAAGTCCGCGAGTCCGAAGCGGTCGTCGGCGAAGCGTGCCGCGGCCGAGGGACCCGCGCGGTTGCTCAGCGTGACGCGCGGCGACGAACGCTTCGAGTTCCGCGATCGGCTGCCGCTGCTGCCGCTGCGAGACGTCGTGGTGTTCCCGTACATGACCGTGCCGCTGCTGGTGGGGCGTGCGCCGTCGGTGCACGCGATCGAGCGCGCGGCTTCCCGCGACAAGATCTTGTTCGTGACCGCGCAGAAGCGCAGCGAAGTCACCGATCCCTCGCACGAGGAGCTCTACCGCATCGGTACCGTGGTGCGGCTGCTGCAGCTCTTCCGGCTTCCGGACGGCACGCTGCGCGTGCTGGTCGAGGGGTTGTGCCGCGCACGCGCCGAGCGCTTCCAGTGGTCGCGCGATGCGTACGTGGTGCGCCTCGAACCGCTGCCGGATCCGGTCGCCGCGAGCGCCGAGGGCGAAGCGCTCATGCGAACGGTCGCGCACCAGTTCGGCGACTACGTGCATCTGCACCGCCGCATTCCGGACGAGGTACTGAACAGCGCGAGCGGCATCACCGACCCGATCACGCTCGGCCACACGGTTTCGGCGCAGCTGCTGGTCAAGGTGCCGATCAAGCAGCAGCTGCTCGAGGCCGAGACGCCGGTCGAGCGCCTGCGGATGCTGGGGCAGACGCTCGCGAGCGAGCTCGAGATCTTGAAGCTCGAGCGCAAGATCGAAGGCCAGGTGCGTTCGCAGGTCCACAAGAATCAGAAAGAGTTCTATCTCAACGAGCAGCTGAAGGCGATCCGCAAGGAGCTCGGCCACCAGAACGAGTTCGCGAGCGAACTCGACGAGCTGGGCACTGCGATCAAGCGCGCGCGCATGCCGCGCGAGGTGCAGGCCAAGGCGATCAAGGAACTCGATCGCCTGAGCAAGATGAGCTTCATGTCGCCCGAGGCGACGGTGGTGCGAAACTACGTCGACTGGCTGGTGTCGCTGCCGTGGTCCAAGACCACGCGCGATCACGCCGACGTCTCGGCGGTCGAGCGCATCCTGGACGAGGACCACTACGGACTTCGCAAGGTCAAGGACCGCATCGTCGAGTATCTCGCGGTGCTGCAGCTCACCGGTCGGCTGCGCGGCCCGATCCTGTGCTTCGTCGGTCCGCCCGGCGTCGGCAAGACCTCGCTCGGGCGTTCGATCGCGCGGGCGCTGGGCCGCAAGTTCGTGCGCATGGCGCTCGGCGGCGTACGCGACGAAGCCGAGATCCGTGGCCATCGCCGCACCTACATCGGCTCGATGCCGGGACGTGTGGTGCAGAGCCTCAAGCGTGCCGGCTCGCGCAATCCGGTGTTCCTGCTCGACGAGATCGACAAGCTCGGCGCCGACTTCCGCGGCGATCCGGCCTCGGCGCTGCTCGAGGTGCTCGATCCGGAACAGAACCACACCTTCAACGATCACTACCTCGAGGTTGACTTCGATCTGTCGCAGGTGATGTTCCTGTGCACGGCGAACTCGATTTCGGGCATCCCGCTGGCGCTCGCCGATCGCATGGAGATCATTCGGCTGCCGGGATATCTCGAGCACGAGAAGGTCGCGATCGCACGCGACTTCCTGCTGCCCAAGCAGCGCGAAGCGGCGGGACTGGCCGAGCGCGACGTGAAGCTGCCGGTCGAGACGCTGCAGGCGATCGCGAACGGCTGGACGCGCGAGGCCGGAGTGCGAAGCTTCGAACGCGAACTCGCGGCGATCTGTCGCAAGGTGGCGCGCAAGCGCGCGGCCGGCGAAGCGAAGCGCGGCATCACGGTGACGCCCGATCAACTCACGCGCTACCTGGGACCGGTTCGCTACCTGGATTCGAAGATCGAGCAGCGTTCGCGCATCGGGGTCGCCAACGGCCTCGCGTGGACGGACACCGGCGGCGACGTGCTCACGATCGAGGTCAGCGTGGTGCCCGGCAAGGGTGAGCTGCTGCTGACCGGCAAGCTGGGCGAAGTGATGCGCGAGTCGGGACAGGCGGCCATGTCCTACCTGCGTTCGCGCGCCAAAGTGCTGGGACTCGAGAAGTGGTTCTATCGCGAACTCGACATCCACGTGCACGTGCCGGAAGGGGCGATGCCCAAGGATGGCCCGTCGGCCGGAATCACCATGGCGACGGCCCTGGTCTCGGCGCTGACCGGGATTGCGACGCGGCCCGAGGTCGGAATGACCGGCGAGATCACGCTGCGCGGAACCGTGCTTCCGATCGGCGGATTGGCCGAGAAGTCGGTGGCCGCACGCCGGGCCGGGCTCACCACCGTGCTGATCCCGCTCGCCAACGCGAAGGACCTGGAAGAGATCGCGCCCGAGATCCGGCGCGAGGTCGAGTTCGTGACGGTTGAGAGCATGGATGATGTGCTGATGCGAGCGCTCGAACGCTCGCCGCTGGTGGCATCGAACGAGACCGAGCCCGCGCCGGCCGTTGTCACGCCGGCTCCGCCCGCGACCCCTGCAGCCGGCGATGCTCCGCCGGTCGCGCACTAGCCATGGCGACCACACCGATCAAGGTCCGCCTGTTCACACCCGGCCCGGTCGAAATCCCGGCGCGCGTGCTGCGCGCGCTTTCGCAGGTACCGCCGCATCATCGCACCGAGGGCTATCGAACCACCCAGCGACTGGTGATCGAGGAACTGCGCACGCTCCATCGCACCCGCGGTGAGGTGTTTCTGTTCGCGGCCTCGGGAAGCGGTGCGATGGAAGCTGCGGTCGTCAACGTGATGGCGCCCGGTCAGCGCGCGCTCGCGATCGGCGGCGGCAAGTTCGGTGAGCGCTGGGCGTCGATCCTGTCGGCCTTTGCAGTTGCGCACGAGCTGCTGCCGGTCGAGTGGGGACAGAGCGTCGATCCGAACCGTCTCGATGCGGTGCTGGCCGCGGACGCTTCGCTCGCGGTGGTGTTCGCGACTCACAGCGAGACTTCGACCGCCGCGTTGCACGACCTTCAGCAGATTGCGACCGTGGTCAAAGCGCGCGGACGCCGACTGGTGATCGACGCGGTGACGAGCCTCGGCGTCCACGCGCTCGAGCAGGACGCGTGGGGCATCGACGTGGTGGTGTGCGGCTCGCAGAAGGGGCTCATGATCCCGCCCGGCATCGGCACCGTGAGCCTGAGTCCTGCCGCCGCCGATCTGATCGAAGGCGATCGGTTGCCGCGCTTCTACTGGGACCTCCGTCGCGCGCGCAAGAGTGCGGCACAGGGCGATACGTCGTTCACGCCGCCGGTCAGTCTGGTGCTCGCGCTCCAGGAGGCGCTCGCGATGATTCGCGAAGAAGGCCTCGAGCAGGTCTGGGACCGCCATCGTCGCGTGGCGGTCGCGATCCGCGACGGCGCGAAGGCACACGGCTGGTCGCTGTTCGCGGCGCATCCGGCGCACGGCGTGACCGCGCTGGTTCCGCCCGCGGGCGTCAATGCCTCGGACGTGGTCAAGCGACTGCGCGACGTGCACGGCATCGTGGTCGCGAACGGACAGGATCGCCTGAAAGGCCAGATGATCCGGGTCGGACACATGGGGCACTACGATCTCGGCGACGCCGCGGTGGTGCTCAACGCGATCGGCGAGTGCACTCGCGCGCTCGCGAGCGCCGTCCCCGCACGCGCATGAGGATCGTGGTCTCGGATCCTCTCGATGCCGCTGCACTGGCGCGCCTGAGTGCTTCCGGCCACGAAGTCGTCGAACGTCACGGGCTGCAGGGCGCCGAACTCGCGCAGGCGCTCGACGGAGCGGTGGCGCTGCTGGTGCGAGGTGGCACCCGGGTGACGGCGCAGGTGTTGGGCGGCGCGCCGTCGCTGCGCGTGGTGGTGCGAGCCGGCACCGGACTCGACAATGTCGATGCCGAAGCCGCGCAGCTTCACGGCATCCGGGTGCTCAACACGCCGGGCGCCAATCGCGTCGCAGTCGCGGAGCTGGTGTTCGGCCTGCTGATCGCCTACGAGCGACACCTCGCCGACGCGATCGCGAGTGCTCGCGCCGGCCACTGGGAGAAGGCGCGTTTCGCCGGCCGCGAGATCGCGGGACGCCGACTCGGGCTGCTGGGATTCGGACGCATCGGCCGCGAAGTCGCCGTGCGCGCGCGCGCGTTCGACTTGTCGGTCGCGGCATACGATCCGCTGCTCGAATCGTGGCCCCAGGGTTTCGAGTGGGTGCATCGCCTGCCGCTCGACGAACTGCTCGCTTCGAGCGACGTGGTGTCGCTGCATCTGCCGCTCGCTCCCGGAACGCGCGGTGCGATCGGCGCGCGCGAGCTGGGCCTCATGAAGAAAGACGCCGTGCTCGTGAACGCATCGCGCGGCGGCATCGTCGACGAGGAAGCGCTCTACGACACGCTCGTCAACGGGCGACTGCGCGGGGCGCTGCTGGACGTCTTCGCAGTCGAGCCTCCGGGCGAGCACGCGTTGCTCACGCTCCCGAACGTGATGGCAACGCCTCATCTCGGCGCCTCGACGCAGGAGTCGCAGCGTCGTGCCGGTGACGAGGCGGTCGAGGTGCTGCTCGAAGCACTCGGCGAACTCGCGCCTCGCGGGTGATGGAGCAGGAGCGGCTCGACGCGGACGCGATGATTCGCGCGCTCGGGCTCGTGCCGCTGCCGCGCGAGGGCGGCTGGTACCGCGAGACCCATCGATCGAGTGAGCGCGTGGCCGCCGCCGCGTTGCCGGCTCGATTCCAGCACGAGCGCAGCTTCGCGACCGCGATCCACTACCTGCTCACGCCGGAAACCTGCTCTCGGGTGCATCGACTGCCGGCCGACGAACTGTATTTCTTTCACGACGGTGATCCGGTGCGCGTGCTGCTGCTTCACCCCGACGGCAGTGATGAGGAAGTCGTGCTCGGCACCGCACTCGATCGCGGCCAGCGCACGCAGTGCGTGGTGCCGGCCGGAAGCTGGCAGGGGAGCGTGCTCGAACCCGGCGGTGCCTGGGGATTGCTGGGTGTGGTGGTCACGCCCGGATTCGAGTTCGCCGACTACGAGGAGCCCGCAGATCCCGCCGCGCTGCTCGAGCGTCATCCCGCGCGGCGCGCGCTGATCGAGCGCCTGATGCTGCCGCAGTCGTAGCAAGTCACTCCTGCGCGACGCAGGCGGGCGATGTCGGCGCGGCGAGCCGTCGCCGTCACGCCTCGTGCGACAGGCTCTCGGAGTCGCGCGCACCGGCATCATGCAGAACTGCTCGCCGTTGGCGCGCTCTGGCGCCGGCAATTCGGTGCGAGATGAGTCAGCGCCCGCCGAACTCGCTCCTCGAGTGACGCCTCGGGGATGGCGTCGCAGCACGCGGCCCCGCGACGCGCCTCTTCCGCGCGAAACCC
>JABFRW010000002.1 GCA_013140805.1 Candidatus Eisenbacteria bacterium | reverse complement strand
GTTCGCGCGCCTCGGCGGCCCCGCGCGCTCGCCGGCGCCGCGCGCGGCCCTGCTGGTGATCGCCGCACTGGTCTGCACCGCATGGTTCGATCTGGTCACCAACCTCGCGACCGGAATGGTGTACGGACAAACGCTTCAGTGGCTCCGGCTCGGGTTGCCGTTCGCGCTGATCCATCTCGGCACCAACGCGGTGCTGTTCGGCGTGGTTGGCACCCCGCTGGTCACGCTGCTCGCGCGCCACGCGGCACGGCTCGCCGTGGTGGCGGTGCTGGGGTGTGCATGCGCGTTCGCGCCGGGTGTCGCTGCGGCGCAGGATGCGGCGCCGGCTGCGGAGCCGTCCGCAGTGGCCGGCGATTCGCTCGTCGCAGCGGGCGGCGATTTGCTCGTCGCCACGGCCGATCGCGATTCACTGCGCAGAGAAGGCGCACCGGATGCGCCCGCGAGCTGGTCGCTGGCCGGACGGCCGGGCTTCGGGCCCGAGATCATTCCCGGCGCGGGCTACCCGTGGGCGCTCGCCGGTCACGTCGCGGGTGCCTGGAGCATCGAGGATCGCCTCGAGGCCGGCGGGCTCGCGCCCCTGCCGGGAGGCCGCGGTGTGATGCCGCCGCTCACCGGGGCCACGAGCGTCGCGACGCGGTGGGGTGGCGAGGGCGCGTGGGAAGGCTTCGGCGCCACGCTTGCAAAAACCTCGGTGGAGCGCGAGGGGCTGGCGCCGGGGCGCGGTCCGATGGTGAGCCTGTTCTCATTCGGGCGCGGTTCCTCCGCCGAGGCCCGCAACGACCTCTATGCTGCGCGCCGCGACTCGACGCGATTCTTCGCGGGCCAGGTGTCGGAGTGGGAGCGCGGTGGCGTCGGCCCGTTTCTGGTGTCCGGTGCCCATCGCTACGCGCTGGTGGCCGACATTCCGACTTCGCGCGTGCGGCTGTCCGGCGCGTTCGCTCAGCACGGCATCGCGAGTGCCGTCACGAGCGGCGAGGCGAGCGACCTGACCGGCGCCGCCGGCTGGCTGCGACTCGGCGTGCCGCTCGTGAATGGGGAAGCGACCCTGCGTGTGGGTCGCAGCTATGACCATCGCGAGAGTTTCGGCGGCATTCTGGTGTACGGGCGACGCGACGCGCAGCGCGCGCACGTCGAGGCCGGCTGGTCGCGGCGGACCGCTGCGCACGAGTTCAGCGCCGTCGCACGCTTTGAGCGCGCCGAGGTGGTGCGAGCGCTGACCGGATTCGCGCGCACCGAATGGGAAGAGGACGAGCTCTGGACCGCGGCTCGATGGCGCACGCCGATATTCGGCGGAGCGCTCGAGGCGGCGCTCGGCGCGGGACACTCGGCGGCGCTCTCCAGTTCCGAGTGGGCTCCCACGCTGGCCTGGTCGGGCCGTGCCGCGAGCCTTCCGCTGCGACTGGTCGCGGAGCGGATCGTCTCGCCGGTGTGGAGCGACCTGGCGCCCGGCGGCTTGCCGTTTCGGCAGTCGCTGTGGAGCGGCAGCGCCGAAACGGAATTCCGTTCCGATCCGATGCGCGTGCGCCTGCACGCCGGCATCGGTCGCACCGAAGCTCGCGTGCTGACCTCGCGGCTTCCGATCGAGGCGTGGTGGCTGCGGGTCGGAGCTCGGTCCGATCCCGAACCGTCGACCTTCGCGCTCGTCAGCGCCGAGTTGCGCGCCGCGCGCGGCCCGTTCGAGCTCACGGCCGACGGATTCGTCCTGCAGCGCACCACCGAATCGCTCGAAGCGCGAGTCGACCCGAACGCGGGCGGCCGCGCTCGACTCGAACTGCGTGGCCGGCTGTTCGAGAACGACCTCGAAGTGCGACTGCGCGGCGACGTCGCCTTCGTCGGCACGCGCGAGAGCGAGGCGCCGACTCCGGATCCGCTCGAAGCCTACGTGACGTTCGGGGCGGGAGTGGTGGCGACGCTCGGCGATGTGGTCATGGTCGTCGATGCCCGGCGACTCGAGGATCAGCCCCGCGAGGAAGTCTGGATCGATCCGCTTTCCGGATTCCCCGCGCGCGGCCCGGGCCGCGAGTTCCGCTTCACGTTCACGTGGCGTTTCTTCGATTGAGTTCGTAGGACCCCGCCCTCACACCGATCCGCCCCCGGCTGGAGTCGGCGATTGCTGTCGCGTCGCGAGGTCCGCGCAGTGGCGGGCCTGATCGTGCTGGTGTTGATCGGCTGCCTATGGGACCTGTGGACGTTGTGGCGGCTCGGCCCCGTTGCGCCCCCCGACCGAGCACCCGTGAGGGAGCGAGTGCCGCACGACTCGCTTCCGGCTCCGTCCGTCCCGCCGCATGCCCCGGGTGGTCGCATCGACCTCAATCGCGCGGATGCGGCCGAGCTGGATCGCCTGCCCGGCATTGGTCCGGTGCTCGCGAGTCGCATCGTCGCCTACCGATCGCAGATCGGCGGCTTTCACTCACCCGACGAGCTGCTCGGAGTGCGGGGGATCGGGCCGCGATTGCTGGAGCGCATCCTGCCGGACCTATTAGTAGAGGGGCGGCCAACCGGCTCGCCGGGCACGCGCTCCGACAGCGTGCAATTCGCACGGCCGTGAGTGCGTTTCGGCGCACCGCACCCCGATCGACGCGTTCCGAGCGAGCCCGAGCGTCTCGGAGTGCGGTTCGCACGCGGCGCCCGATCGCGGCCGTGCAGATCGGACTACAGTCGCGCCCCGCCTCGCCCGATAACGGCGACAGGCAGAGCTCGCACGATCCTCCGCGCGACGATTCGCTTCGCGCCGGAGGACGCTTGTCACGTTATCCGCGTGGGGACCCCGCGTCCCCATCGACCCCGAAAGGTTCGGGCGTGCACGAAGACATCGGTCAAAAGCTGCTCGAAGCGCGGCTCGTCGATGAGTCCTCGCTGTTGAAGGCACAGCAGCAACAGAAGAACACCGGCGGGACGCTGGTCGGAAATCTGGTCAAGACGGGTGCGATCAGCGAAGAGAAGCTGCTCGAGTTCCTGTCCCGGACCTACGGCGTCGAGTCGGTGGATCTGCGCAGCTACGAGCCGGACCCCCAGCTCATCCGCCTGATTCCGGGCGACGTGGCCACCAAGTTCATGGCTCTCCCGGTCTCTCGCTCGGGTCGCCGACTGGTGATCGCGATGGCGAATCCGAACAACATCTTCGCGATCGACGACATCAAGTTCATCACCGGCTACGAAGTCGAGCCGCGGGTCGCGAGCGAAACCTCGATCAAGCGCGCGCTCGACCGTGCCTACGACTCGGCCGGCACCATGGCCGACGTCATGAAGGGCATGGAGGACGATCTCGCCGTCGTCGAAGACGAAGAGCTGCCCGAGGATAGTTCGGGCTTCGCCGGGATGGACGAGGCGCCGATCGTCAAGCTCGTCAATTCGCTGATCTCGGACGCGGTTCGCAAGGGCGCCTCGGACATTCACATCGAGCCCTACGAGAAGACCGTCCGGGTGCGTTTCCGCATCGACGGCGTGCTGCAGGAGATGATGGCGCCGCCGTACAAGTTCAAGCTCGCGATCACCTCGCGCCTCAAGATCATGGCCGAGCTCGACATCGCGGAGCGCCGCGTGCCGCAGGACGGCCGCATCAAGATCAAGGTCTTGAACCGCACCATCGACCTGCGCGTCTCGTCGCTCCCCACGATCTTCGGCGAGAAGATCGTGATGCGTATTCTCGACAAGACCAACCTGAACATCGATCTCGAGAAGCTCGGCTTCGAGCCGCGCTCGATGCGTGAATTCGTCGGTGCGATCTCGAATCCCTACGGCATGGTGCTGGTGACCGGGCCGACCGGATCCGGCAAGACCACCACGCTGTACTCGGCGCTGTCGCGCATCAATACGCCCGAAGTCAACGTGATGACCGCCGAAGACCCGGTCGAGTACAACCTGGACGGCATCAACCAGGTGCTCGTCAACGAGGACATCGGGCTCACCTTCGCCGCGGCACTCAAGGCATTCCTGCGCCAGGACCCGAACGTCGTGATGGTCGGCGAAATCCGTGACCTCGACACCGGCTCGATCGCGGTCAAGGCCGCGCTCACCGGGCATCTGGTGCTGTCGACTCTGCACACGAACGACGCGCCGAGCGCGATCGGGCGATTGATCGACATGGGAGTCGAGCCGTTCCTCGTGTCGTCGTCGGTCAATCTGATCCTCGCGCAGCGACTGGTGCGACGGGTGTGCAACGCCTGCAAGCAGCAGATCGAGTTGTCGGACGAGGTGCTCAACGAGCTGCAGATGACTCGCGCCGACGCTTCGACCGGCAAGTTCTTCGAAGGCGAGGGGTGCGTCGAGTGCAACGGTTCCGGCTACCGCGGGCGGCAGGGTGTCTACGAAGTCATGCCGATGAGCCCGCGCCTCAAGGATCTGGTCCTGGAGCGGGTATCGGCGAGCGAGATCAAACGACTGGCCATCAGTGAAGGGATGCTCACGCTGCGGCGGGACGGGCTCGAGAAGCTCAAGAAGGGCCTGACGACCGTCGAGGAGATTCTCAAGGAAACTGCGGCGGACAATCTGTGACGCCGCTTCTCGCTTCGCTCACAGGAGACGGATCGTGTTGACCCTTCGGCAGCTGCTCGACGAGATGACGACCAAGCGGGCGTCCGATCTGCACCTCACGGCCGGCGTCCCGCCGATGTTCCGCGTCGACGGGCTGCTGACGCCGACCGAGTACGACGTCCTGACACCCGAAGCGACCGCCGGGCTCGCGTACAGCGTGATGTCCGACGAGCAGCGCAAGCGCTTCGAGACCACGAAGGAGCTGGACTTCTCGTTCGGCGTCAAGAACCTGGCGCGGTTTCGCTCCAACGTGTTCCTGCAGCGCGGCGTGGTTTCGATGGCCGTCCGCATGATCCCGTACGAAATTCTGCAGATGGAGAAGCTCGGACTGCCGCCGGTGGTGCGCGAGTTCACGAACCGCCACAAGGGCATGGTGCTGATCACCGGGCCGACCGGCAGCGGCAAGAGCACGACGCTCGCCTCGATGCTGGACAAGATCAACGGCGCGCGGCAGAGCCACATCATGACGATCGAAGATCCGATCGAGTACATCCATCACCACAAGAAGTCGATCGTCAATCAGCGCGAGATCGGCGCCGACACCGAGTCGTTCCCGAAAGCGCTCAAGTACGTGCTGCGCCAGGACCCCGACATCATCCTGATCGGTGAAATGCGCGACTTGGAGACCATCGAGGCCGCACTGACGATCGCCGAGACCGGTCACCTGGTGTTCGCGACGCTCCACACCAACTCCACCTACGAAGCGATCAACCGCATCGTCGACGTCTTCCCGTCCGATCAGCAGCGTCAGATCTACACCCAGCTGGCCTTCACGCTTGAGGGCGTGGTGACGCAGCAGCTGATCCCGAAGAGTCGCGGCACCGGGCGCGTGATGTGCGCCGAGGTGCTGGTGTGCACGCCCGCGATCAAGGCGGTCATCCGCGAAGGCAAGACGCACCAGATCTACAGCCTCATGCAGGCCGGTCAGAAGTACGGCATGCAGACCATGAACCAGGCGCTCCTCCAGGCGACGCACGACAAGCAGCTGTCGCCCGAAGATGCGCTCGAACGAAGCGCCGACCGTCCGGAGCTCGAGCAGATGCTGGGCAAGGTCGGCCGGATGGCCGCGTAAGGGAGGGTGCCATGGCGGTTTTCGTGTGGAAGGGTCGCACGCTTGCCGGAGAATCACAGTCCGGTGAGATCGAAGCCGGGCGCCAGGATGAGGCGCTCGATCTGCTGCGCAAAAAGAAGATTCTGGTCACGGCACTCAAGGCCAAGACCGGTGGATTCCAGATGCCGAAGCTGGGCGGCAGCGGGGTCGGGACCAAGGACCTCGCCATCTTCACGCGCCAGTTCGCCACCATGATCTCGGCCGGTCTGCCGCTGGTGTCGTGCCTCGACATTCTCGCCAAGCAGACGCCGAAGCCGAATTTTGCACGAGCGATCGCCGAGACCACGCGTGAGGTCGAGTCGGGCTCCACGCTCGCCGACGCGCTCGGCCGCCACCGCGACATCTTCGACGACCTGTTCCGCAACATGGTCGCGGCCGGCGAGGCCGGCGGTGTGCTGGACGAGATCCTGATGCGACTCGCGACCTACATCGAGAAGGCGGATGCGCTCAAGCGCAAGGTCCAGGGCGCCATGGTCTACCCGGCGGTGGTGCTCACCGTCGCGATGGGTGCGACGGCGTTCATGCTGATCTTCATCATCCCGACGTTTGCGAAGATGTTCATGGACTTCGGCGGTGAGTTGCCGCTCCCGACCAAGATCGTGCTGTTCGCCTCGAACGGGCTGCAGCGCTTCTGGTGGGTCGGCGTGGCGGGAATCATCGGCGGCCTGTTCTCACTGCGTCGCTACTACGCGACCGACACCGGCAAGCGCAATCTGGACGGGCTGATGCTCAAGATGCCGGTGCTCGGCGACGTGCTGTTGAAGGGCGCGGTCGCGCGGTTCACCCGCACGCTCGGCACCCTGATCGCATCGGGTGTCCCGATTCTGTCGGGCCTCGAGATCACCGCCAAGACCGCAGGCAACAAGGTGATCGCCGAGGCGATCATGACCGCGCGCGCCTCGATTCGTGAGGGCGAGACGGTCGCGGCTCCGCTCAAGGTGTCGGGCGTGTTCCCGCCCATGGTGGTGCAGATGATCACGGTCGGCGAACAGACCGGCGCGCTCGACGAGATGCTCACGAAGATCGCGGTGTTCTACGAAGCCGAGGTCGACAGCGCCGTGGACGCCATGACCTCGATCATCGAACCGGTGATGATCGTCGTGATGGGCGGCATCGTCGGTGGCATGGTCGTGGCGATGTACCTGCCGATGTTCAAGCTGGTCAGTGTCGTCGCCGGCGGCGCCAACTGAAATGATCTCCGCGATCTGGGGCGGGCCTTCCGACTCACCGGTACGCGACCGCCAGTGGGGCGGATTGCGCGCCGCGATCGGGGTGCGCCTGATCGTGGCGGCGTTCGCGCTTCCGATCGGTGTGCTGTGGTGGCCGGGAGCGGGACCCGAAGCACGCTGGGTGCTGACCACCGCGATGCTCGCGGTCGGCGGCGCTTCGGCGGTGCTGTGGGGGCTCGCGAAGCTGCGGCGCGGGTACTTCCTCCAGGCGGTCCTGCACGTGGTCGTCGACCTGGCACTCGTCACCGGCGTGGCAGCAGCGACCGGTGCGCGCGGAAGCCAGTTCACGATGTTCTACGTCCTGGTGGTGGTCGCGGCCGGGATTCAGTCGGGGATCGCCGGTGGAGCTTCGGCCGCACTCGGCGCCTGCTTCGCCTACCTCGCGTTGCCGTTCGCGGCGCGGGCGATCGGGCTGCCCGGCGGCTTCGTGGGTGCTCAGGCCGCGCATCCGGTGCAGCTGATCGGCTTGCTGGCCGGGGTCGGGCTGCTCGCCGGTGTGCTCGGCAGTCGCACGCAGTCGGTGCGCGAGGATCTCGAACGGACCTCCCGCGAGCTCGAGCGGGTGCGCGTCGACCGGGACCTGATCCTGCGGCACTTGACCTCGGGTGTCCTCACGCTGGATGCCGAAAGCCGGGTGTCGTACCTCAATCCGGCGGGCGAGCAGATGCTTCAGCTCCACGCCGAGGAGGTCCTCGGCATCGCGGCCCTCGAAGCACTCCCGGAGCGACTGGCGGGACTGCGCGAAGCGCTGATCGATGGACTCGAGAGCGGGCGCGCGCGGGTACGCGGCGAGGTCCAGCTGCGCAGCGACACCGATCGCCCGCTTCCGATCGGGCTCTCCACCCGGCGCCTCACGCATGAAGGTCGAGTCACCGGCGTAGTGGCAGTGTTCCAGGACCTGAGCGAGATCCGCGAGATGGAGCGGATCGCGCGTCGCAATCAGACGCTCGCCGAGGTCGGAGCGCTGGCGGCCGCGATCGCACACGAGCTGCGCAACGGACTCAAGCCGATCAGCGGTTCGATCGAAGTGCTGCAGCGCGAACTCAAGCTGCACGGCGAGAATGCGGAGCTCATGGACCTGATGGGGCGCGAATGCCAGCGCCTCAATCGCTTCGTCACCGACCTGCTCGGGTATTCACGCGAGCGCGAACTGGTCGCGGAGCCGATCCCGGTCGAGCCGCACTTTCGAGAGCTGTTGGACGGACTGCGTCACGACCCGCGTTGCGGAAGCGAGGTGACGCTGCGGATGGAATGCCATGCCGCTGAGGGCGCCGTGATTCGCGCCGACCGCGAGCAGCTGCGCCAGGTGTGGATCAACCTGGCGGTCAATGCGTTCGAGGCGGTCGGCGTGCGCGGCGTGCTGACCGTGCGCGCTCGCGCCCTGATGCCCGCCGGTGTAGCGGTGGAATTCGAAGACGACGGCCCCGGCATCGCGCCCGACGATCTGGCGCGCATCGGGCAACCTTTTTTCACGACCAAGCAGGGAGGCACGGGTCTCGGCCTCGCCATTGCCACGCGCATCGTGGAACGCCACGGCGGCACGCTGTCGATCGACAGCACGCCCGGCCGCGGTACCCGTGTGCTCGTGACGCTGCCGGAAGCACAGGCGGCCATGGCGGCGGCGGCGTGACTCGCGTCTCCTCCCAACCCGGAACGAGGTGAATCGCATGCCCGCGGAGAAGATCCTGGTCGTCGACGACGAGCAGAGCATGACGCAGTTCCTCGGCATCGTGCTCCGCAAGGAGGGCTTCCAGGTGAGCACCTGCAACAACGGTCGCGAAGCCCTCGAGAAGGTTCGGGCCGAGGGGTTCGATGTGGTGATCACCGACATCAAGATGCCGGGCATGGACGGGATTCAGCTGCTGCAGGGGATCAAGAAGCACGATCCCACGCTGCCGGTCGTGATCATGACGGCCTACGCGTCCCAGCAGTCCGCGATCGATGCCGTGAACATGGGCGCGTTCCAGTACCTGATCAAGAACGCGAAGAACGACGAGATCAAGCTGGTGGTGCGCAACGCCCTCGAGATGCGAAAGGTGCGGAGCGAGAACCAGTTCCTGAAGCGTGAGCTCAAGCGCGGCCACGAGGAGAAGACCATCATCGGGTCGTCCGACGAGATGGCACGCGTGTTCAAGATGGTCGATCGGGTGGCCCAGAGCGATGCCACGATCCTGATCCACGGCGAGAGCGGCACCGGCAAGGAGCTGATCGCGCGCGAGATCCACTATCGCAGCGGTCGGGTCCAGGGTCCGTTCGTGAGCATCAACTGCGGCGCGATCCCGCGCGACCTGCTCGAGAGCAACCTGTTCGGGCACGTGAAGGGGTCGTTCACCGGCGCGGTGCGCGACTCGGCAGGGCTCTTCCAGGTCGCCGAAGGCGGCACGTTCTTCCTCGACGAGATCGGCGAGACGCCGCTCGCGACGCAGGTCAAGCTGCTGCGAGCGCTTCAGGAGCGCGAGATCATCCCGGTCGGCGGCACCCAGACGGTCAAGATCGACTGCCGGTTGGTGGCGGCGACCAATGCCGACCTCGAGCGCGAAGTCGCCGAAGGGCGATTCCGCGCCGACCTGTTCTATCGCCTCAACGTGATCCCGATCAAGCTGCCGTCGCTGCGTCACCGGCGCGACGACATTCCGCTGCTGGTGAGTCACTTCCTCAAACGCCACGCGAACGGCGGCACCGAGAAGGCGATGAGCAAGGACGCGCTCGAGTTGCTCATCAAGTACGAGTGGCCGGGCAACGTGCGCGAGCTGGAAAACGTGATGGAACGCGTGCTGATCCTGGACGACACCGGAGTGATCGAACCCGAGGATCTGCCGGACAACATCCGATTCGGCCAGAGCCAGCGCGGCAGCCTGATCATCGACTCGCCGAACATGACGCTGGAGCAGCTGGAGCGCGAGTACATCATGAAGGTTCTGCACCATACCGCCTGGCAGAAGAAGCGGGCCAGCGAAGTCCTCGGCATCAACGCCTCGACGCTGTACCGCAAGCTGATCGCTTACGGCATCGAGCGGCGCGGCCAGGGCAACGGACGCGACGACGTGCGCGGGGTGGAGTTCGACGAAGACGCGGCGTAGGGCAATGCGCGACTCACGGCCGGCGCTGCAATCGCGCCGGCCGTGCGCTTTGCGGTGCGCCGCTTTCGATCGCATGAGAAATGCCCGGAGGCTCGCAGTTCGCGACTCTCTGGGTTCGAGCACCCGGCCGCGTAACTCGTTGAAATGCCTTACGCGATCGACGCGCGGTTCGGTTTGGCACCCGTGGCACATGGGTTGCCTTGTAATGCAGTGAGGGTCAGTTCATCCGCGGACCCTGAACCCACACAGGAGGAGTAGGCACCATGCGCAACAACAAGAAGGGCTTCACCCTGATCGAGCTGATGATCGTGGTCGTCATCATCGGTATCCTCGCGGCGATCGCGATTCCGAACTTCATCGCGATGCAGAGCCGTGCGAAGGAAGGCAGCACGAAGGCGAACATGCACACCTTCCAGCTGTCGGCTGAGGACTACGGTGTCCAGAACGACGGCGCGTACGCTCCTGCGGCCGTGACCGTGTCTCTGCTGCTCCCGTCGGCGGGTACCAGCTTCAAGAATCCGTTCACGCAGGTCACCGGAGTCGGTGTGGCGTGGGAAGATCGCGGTAGCTTCGTGGCGCCCCCGGCACCCGTCTCCGGCATCACGAGCTACGCAGACTCGCTGACGACCAACTACAACATCAAGGGCGTTGGCAAGATCACCACGGGCGTCGGCTTCCCGATGGCCCTGGTTCTGTCGGCCGGTCAGTAACGACCATCACGGGCGGGGCGGCTACGGCCGCCCCGCACTCGTATCGAGAGGACGCGAGATCATGAATCGCACGAACAAAGGCTTTACGCTGATCGAGCTGATGATCGTGGTCGTGATCATCGGGATCCTCGCGGCGATCGCCATGCCGAACTTCATCTCGATGCAGGCGCGGGCAAAGGAAGGCAGCACCAAGCAGAACATGCACACGTTTCAGCTCACAGCCGAGGACTATGCAGTGCAGTATGAAGGCGCGTACGCCGGCACCGCGAATCAGATCGCGGCGATTCTTCCGGGGGCGAGTACCACGTACGTCAACCCCTTCACTCGCAGCCTGACGAATGCGTGGGAAGATCGCGCGAGCTTCAACGCAGGTCCAACCCCGGTTCGCGGAATCGTGAGCTACGCCGACTCGAACGCGAACATCTACAACGTGAAGGGTGTGGGGAACAATACCTCGGCTCCGATGAACCTGGTGCTTAGTTCAGGACAGTAACGATAAGCGGCAACCGACTTTGATTCTGCGCGGCCGGCGAGCGAAATGCAGCCGGCCGCGGCGCATTTCGCGACTTCAGCGCTGCGTCACGACTATCTTTGTGGCTGTTGGCGAATCCCGAAACTCAGGACAAGCGAAGTAGAGCCCGGGTCGAACTCTGGCACCCGCCGCATCCCGAAGATCCCAAATTACGAACGCACGAGCGGCATGACCTGCGTCTGGTTTGAGCATCGTGACCCTACGGCCTGCGATGTCCGTGATAATCACCCGTTGATCGGGTCTGAATATTGCGGGGAAGGTGATGGTGGTCCATCCGCCAAGCTCGACGGGATTCGGAGCAACTTCCACTGCCGAGCGGTCGGCAAGGACTGGGACTGCGACCGTCGAAGGGAGGTCGGCGTTTGCGGAGAGTCGTTGCGCAAGAATGTCAAAAGGATTTGCGAGCAGAACCTCTCCACGATGGAACGCGAAAATGGCGCCTCCACGGAGGTCGCTGACCGGAGCCGCCAGGGTGAATTCTGCTGCGGCGATTGGCGCAATCGTGAGGCCGTTGCTGGGCCATGGGCTTGGAACGATGCCAAAGCTATCGACGACCTGAGCGACGGGGAGCATGGAATTCATTGGAGCTGATCTAGTATCGCTCCACGCCAGCGTCAATCGATCAGGTGCCGACATGAGTCCCACAATGCGGGTGGCCTGGCCCGCGGTGTCTCTCAGCGCAACTCCGCTCGGAGTCCAACGCAATGCTCCGCTTGGCGCGATTCGCTGAGAATAGACGTCGGAATGTCCCAGCGTCCGCCCATCAGTCCAGGCCACAGTTGCATTGCCTAGGTCATCACAAGCAACGAACGCTTCATGTTGAGGCCAGCTGCCTGCGAGCGCGCCTACCTGAGTGCCGTTGCGGTCGAATACCATCCGGCCGTCCGCAAGCACGCGCTGAACAAAGATACGCTGTCCAGTATCCGGAAAGCGACTGTCCTCCCAAGCCACGTACGCGCCCGTCGTGCCGTCGGGTGCAAGGCTGGGGAATCGTTGAGCGGAGACGCCGCGCACCATCGTGAGGCTATCCGGATGAGTGGCGTCACCGTTCGGATCCAAGTGTCGAACGCGCACATCATTACCCGTAGAGTCTCCGGTCACCTCCCACGCGATCCAAACTCCCGCTACGCCATCCCAGCATAGCTGCGGGGCCGAATCGCCATTACCCGGAATCGACGGAGCAACGCCCGCGGAGTCCCACGTAATATTGCCCGTGGACGAAATGTGCTGTGCTTTCACTTGTCCGAACATGGGTGGACTGAATTGCAGCCAAAGGAGAAACGCCCCGTTCGATCCATCTGGGGCGGAATGAACTTGCACCTGAACGCCGACTAGGGGGCTCGCGAGCACACCATTGCTTGTCCAGGCCGGCACGCCGTGAGAATCCAACTTCTGAGCATAGACATGGTAGGAAGTCGGCGAATCACGCGAGTCTATCCACGCGACGATACATCCGCCGTCCGAGGTAGCTGAGACCACTGGAAAGGTCTGATCTCCAGAGGAAACGCAGACGGCGTTGCCGTCTGGAGCCCATCCCGAGAGGTCGGTGACTCCGGTGTACGCGACCCGCGCACAATAAATATCGGTGTCTGTGCCACTGCGGGCGTCCTGCCACACTACGAATGCACCACCCTGGCCATCCGCCGCCGCACTCGGATAGCGTTGATTGTTGGTCGCAGCACACACTGGAAGTGGGCTGACGGACCAGTCTGCATGAGCAGTGGAGCCGAGCAGGGGTGGGTATGTCGTCAGCGACCAGAGCACGATGGTGGGCAACAACTCTGGGAAACGCTTCAACACTGCAGTTCGAGCGGACATAAACTGGCCTCCTGACACCCGGCGGAGAATTTGGCAAGGGGCGGCTTGAAAGTTACCAGTCCTCCCTCTGCTCGTGAGCCACGGCCCAGCGAGCCTAGCACTCGCGACGACCGGGAATCGTGTGAGGTTCGCTGGCCCGAGCAGAGTCGCCACCGGTGGTCTCATTCAGCCTGGTGTCACTGCGACGGCGCTTGCCGCTCCGGCACGGGCATTGCAACTCGCACGCGCAGAAACCTCGAGTTGCACCGAATGAGATTCCGGAGGCCCGAGCGCATGAAAGTGAGACGTTCCGAAGGGACGGTACCCGAGGTGGCGGAAGGGCTCCTGAGTGATCGCAACCCCGACGCCACATTGGCGGTCGAGACGCGTGGACTGTGGAAGAGCTATCGGCATCCCTGGACGATGCAGGTGGCGCGCGGCATCGAGGATCTGAACCTCGAGGTGCGCCGCGGTGAAGTGATGGGCTACCTGGGCCCGAACGGCGCCGGCAAGACCACGACGCTCAAGGTCTTAACCGGGCTCCACAAACCGAGTACCGGGATGGCGTGGATTCTGGGACGGCGTGTCGAGGACTCGGCGGCGCGCCAGAAGCTCGGGTTCCTGCCGGAGCAACCGTACTTCTACGACTACCTGAATGGCGTCGAATACCTCGAATTGGTGCTGGGTCTCTCGGGCATCTCGGGTCGCGACGCCTCGCAGCGGGCCCGTCACTGGCTCGGCCGCGTGGGCCTGGGCGACAAGCCGCGCGTGATGCTGCGCAAGTACTCCAAGGGCATGCTGCAGCGCATCGGTCTGGCGGGTGCTCTCGCTCACGATCCCGAGCTCCTGATCCTGGACGAGCCCATGAGCGGGCTCGACCCGTTCGGGCGCCGCGACGTTCGTGAGCTGATTCTCGAGCAACGCGCCCGCGGGGTCACCGTGCTGTTCTCCTCGCACATCCTTCCCGACGTCGAAATGCTCTGTGATCGCGTCGCGATCGTGCTCCAGGGGCGGCTTCAGCGCGTCGCGACGGTGGCCGAGCTGATGGACGACGGCCGACACTCGGTCGAGATCCGGCTCGCGCAGAAGGCCATGATCGAGCTTCCGCTGCCGCTCGCGGGCGTGCTGTCGCGTCGCGACGTCGGCGGCGAGACCCGCTTCGTTCTGAGCGATGAGTCACGGACCCACGAAGTGCTCGCGTGGCTGCAGTCCGAGGGGCTCACGATCCGCGCGCTCACCCCGCAACGGCCCTCACTGGAGGAGATGTTCATGGCGACGGCCGAGCAGGTGACCGGAACTCGCGAGACTTCGACGCGGAGGAGCGCATGAAGTCGTACCTGATCGCCCGCAACACCTTTCGCGAAGCCACCCGGGATCGCGTGCTGGTCGGACTCTGCGTCGCCGGCGCGGTCGCGATGCTCGCGACACTGGGACTCTCACCGCTCGCACTCGGCGAGGGTCAGCGACTCACCGTGGATCTCGGACTCAGCGTGATCTCGGTGCTCGGCATGCTGGCCGTGCTGATGGTCGGCACCAGCCTCGTCGCCAAGGAGATCGATCGCCGCACGATCTACAACCTGCTCTCGCGGCCGATCGCGCGTCCGGTGTATCTGGTCGGCAAGTGGGCGGGACTAACCGCGGCCCTCTGGACGGTTGCAGTGGTGCTCGGGCTGGTGCTGTGCGGGCTGCTCGCGATCGGCGGAAGCGCGCATCTGGCCCCGGCGATCCTGCAGGCGGTCTACATGTCGGGACTCGAGCTGAGCGTCGTCACCGCCATCGCGGTGATGTGCTCGGCGCTCTCGACGCCGGTGCTCTCGGCGCTCTACACCCTCGGCTTCTATTGCGTCGGGCAGTGGAGCTACGACCTGCGTGGTTTCGCTGCGCAATTCCCCGACGCGCTCGGCGTCACACTGCGAGTCGTGGCGGATGTGGTCCCGAATCTCCCGATCTTCAACATCCGCACGCTGGCTGCCAGCGGCGAGGTGACCTCGGCGTTTCACCTGATGATCGCGACCGGCTACGCCGTGCTCTATGTCGGTTGCGTTCTGGCGCTCGGTGCGGCAGCGTTTCAGTCCCGCGACTTCAAATGAGCGCGGCGGTCGAGTCCCGGAGCATTCTGATGCGGCGCCTCGGCGCGGCGTGGCTCGTCGCGCTGGTGCTGGGTGGCGGCGCGTTCGCGCTCGCGCGCATCGCGTGGGCGAAGCTCCCGCATCCTCGGCCGCTCGAGGAGCTGGCGTACTACCCGTCGGGCAAGCACCTGAAGCCCGCAACACTCGGTCATGCCGAGAGCGCAGCCGACCTCGCGTGGCTGCGCGCCGTTCAGTACTACGGCGCGCATCGGCTCGTCGACAATCAGTTCCGGAGCATGTACCACGTCTTCGACATCGTCACCTCGCTGGCGCCGGGGTTCCAGGCGGCCTACGTGTTCGGAGCCTTCGCGCTCGCCCAGGAAGGCGGAGACTTCGCGCGCGCCGAGCAGCTGATGCTCAAAGGCATCGACGCGAATCCCGCCAGCGGGTGGCTCGCGTTTCGGCTCGGCTTCCTCTACTACGTGCGGCCCGGCGGGCGCGAGCTTCGAAAGGCCGGTGCGATGTTCGAGCGCGCTTCGCGCATGCCGGATGCGCCGCCCCAGGCCGCCCGCTTCGCCGCATTCTCGCGTCAGCACGCCGGGGATCTGACCGTCGCCTACATGATGTGGGACGAAGTCGCGCGGCAGTCGCCGAACCGCTTCCTGCGTGAGATGGCGGAGAAGGAAATGACAACGATCCGCGAGGCGCTGGTGACCGGCCGTCGTGAGCTCGCCGTCAAGCGCCTCACCACTCCGCTGGTCCAGATGACTCCGCAGTCCGCTCCGGTGGATTCGAGCTCGGTTCGCTGAGCCCGGGCGTGCGATTCGCACGACTGTCCGAAGCGGTTCCAGCGGCGCGATCCCTGCAACGTGGCGCGGCGGCGCGGGAGACACCCGCGGTGCAGAAAGCGCTCAAGTCGCACTCCGCATCACCCGATCTAATTCCGTGGCAGGCCACGGGGCCGGTCTCCCTTCGGGAGCGGTCCCTCCG
Organism: Candidatus Eisenbacteria bacterium; assembly: GCA_013140805.1. Classification (NCBI taxonomy): domain Bacteria; phylum Candidatus Eiseniibacteriota; species Candidatus Eiseniibacteriota bacterium. Next base: position 5,772 of record JABFRW010000002.1, on the reverse strand, counting down.
TGTCGGGCGGCGCGGTGCACTTCGCATCCGTACGTTCGGGCAGGACCGACCGCATTCAGGGAGATGGATCCATGTTCTTCGGCAAGAAGCAATCCCTCATCGGGCTGGACATCGGCAGCCACACGGTGAAGGTCGCCGAGCTCGAGAGCCATCCCAAGCACGGGCACAAGCTCGTGAACTGGGGAATTTCGGCTCCGCTCGCGGAAGCCATCGTGGACGGCGAGATCATGGACCGTCAGCTGGTCGTCGATGCGATCTCTAACCTGGTGGAATCGCGGGGCATCTCGACCCGCAACGTGGTCGCTGCGGTGAGCGGCCGCGCCGTGATCGTCAAGAAGATCACGATGAACAAGCTTTCGAGCGAGGACGCGCAGCAGGCCGTCTACTGGGAGGCCGAACAGCACGTCCCTTACGACATCAACGACGTCTCGCTGGACTTCGAGATCCTCGGACCGGCGCCGAACGATCCCAAGCAGATGCAGGTGCTTCTCGTTGCCGCCAAGAAGGACATGGTGCTCGCGTTCGGCGATCTGATGCGCGAAGCCGGGCTGCAGCCGCTGGTCGTCGACGTCGACTCGTTCGCCGCACAGAACGCGCTCGAAGCGAACTACCACTTCGGAGCCGAGGAAGTGGTCGCCACGCTCAACGTGGGTTCCGAGATCACGAACATCAACATCACCCAGGCCGGCGTGCCGTACTTCACGAAGGATCTGCAGGTCGGTGGCAGCGGATTCGTCGAAGCGGTGCAGCGCAAGTTCAGCCTGAGCCAGGCCGAGGCGAATGCCGCGGTGCGTGGCGAGTCCGGGGTGAGCGACGACATCGTGCCGATCATCGAGCAGGCCTGCGAAGGCCTCGCGACGGCGCTCGAGCGCGCGCAGGCGTATCTGCGCACCGCCGGTGAGGCGGGCGCGATCACGCGCGTGATGCTGTGCGGCGGCGGGGCGATGACGCCCGGCCTGTCCGAGTTCCTGAACCGTCGCTTCGGAGTTCCGGCCGAGATCGCCAATCCGCTGGCGCGGGTGCAGTACGACCCGGCGCTGTTCGCGGGGCATGACGTGAACAGGGTGGCGCCCCTGCTCACGGTCGGCATCGGGTTGGCGTTGCGCCGCGTGGGGGACAAGTCATGATTCGGATCAACCTGCTCCCGCGCGAGGAAAAGGGCTCGCAGCGACGCAGTTCGTCGGCCCCCATGAAGGCCGGCGACTGGCTCGCTCCGGCGGCGATCGTGGTGGCGGCGGGGCTCGTGATGTTCGGCACCGGTCTGTCGCAGCAGTCCAAGCAGGCGGGACTCGTGACGTCGATCGCCGATGTCGAGGCCCAGGCGCGTGCGCTCGCTCCTCAGATCGAACGCGTCAATCGGCTCGCGCAGGAGCGTGCCGAACTCGACCTGCGGCTCGGCATCATCAGCAAGCTCGAGAAGGACCGCACCGGCAGCGTGCGGCTGATGGACGAACTCGCGCGCTGCATTCCCGATCACCTGTGGCTCTCGGGGGCGATGCAGGAAGGCGGTTCGCAGCTGGTGGTCGAGGGCTCGACGCTCTCGAATCTGGTGGTTTCGGATTTCATGTCGCGGCTCGAGCGTTCGCCGCTGTTCGCGAATGTCGAGCTGAATGTGGCCGAGCGCGGCAAGGTCGGTGACCGCCCGGTCGTCAAGTTCCGAGTCACCGCCGCGGTGACGCCGGACGAGCCGGTCAACTAGGAGGACCCGATGGGAACGATCGATCTGAAGAACCCGGCCGTTCAGAAGGGTCTGCTGGGGGCCCTGCTCGCGGCCGGCATGCTCGGAGTCTTCTTCTTCACGCACTTCCTTCCGTTCAGCTTTCCGAACAAGCGCGAGGAGATCGCGGCGCTCAAGGTGGACTTCGAGAAGAAGTCGACCGAGCTGGCGCGGGCGCGCGCTTCGGTGGCCGACCTGCCGCGTTTCGAGGCGGAGTACGAACAGCTGCATCAGCGCTGGACCATGGCGGCGGAACTGCTTCCGACCGACAAGCAGGTCGCCGCGCTGCTGCGCAAGATCACGCTCGCGGGTCAGCAGACCGGCGTGACGTTCGTGCTGTTCCGTCCCGGTTCGCCGCGCAGCGAAGCGTATTACACCGAGATGCCGGTCGAAGTCACGGTCAACGGCGGATATCACCAGGTCGGCGCGTTTCTGGCCGAGCTGGCGAACATGCGCCGCATCGTGACGGTTTCGAACGTGCGTCTTTCGACCGGTGGCAAGGAGGGTGACGGCACCGCATCGGCGTCGCTGACCGCATCGGCCTACAGCCTCAACACCACCGCCACGGCACCTGCTGCCGAGGCACCGAAGGAACAGCCGAAGGGAGGCGCGAACGATGCGAAGAAGTCCTGAGCGCGGAACGTGCGTGCGGGCAGGGCTCTGGGTCGCGGTCGTCGCGGCCGGACTCGGCCTGAGCGCAGGACTCGGCAACGCGACGGAGTCGAACGCCAACGTCGCGGCGTCGAACCCCAGCAAGAGCAAGAGCGTCAGCTCGAAGCCGGCCAAGAAGCTGCCGGCCTCGACCTTCGCGAAGGTGATGGCGGGCTCGAACAGCACCGCCCGGATCCTGAGCCCGCAGAGCAACGCCTCGGCGAACGTCGCGGGGAACACCGCGCCGAATGCCTCGAACTCTGCGAACACGAACACGAACGCGAGCGTGGCCTCGACGCCGGCTTCGGCAGTCGAGCGTCAGCCGATCGCGCCCGGCAACGGGTCGAACGATGTCCACACCGCTTCGTCCGAGGCGACGGTGCTCAAGGTCTCGCCACCGGCGAGCATGAGCACCAGCGAACCGAAGGCGACGCTCGAAGAGCAGGTGAATTACCAGTACAACACCCTGGGCCGGAGAGATCCCTTCCAGTCCATGATCGACGGCGAATTCGTCGGCAATGACGTCGGCGGCAGCGCACCTCCCGATGTCGGCGGACTTCAAGTCGTCGGAATCGTGTGGGGCGATGGAGACAAGTTCGCACTCGTCGAGGACGGCCGCGGCAACAGCCATGTGCTTCGTCCCGGGGACAAGGTCATGAACGGGGTCGTGACGGAACTCCGTCGCGACGCAGTCGTCGTCTCGCTGACCACGGATGAACAGACGCAGCAGGTGACGATCCCCCTCATTCGGAAGGGAGACAAGAATGACGCTCGGTAAGGCCCTGTTCGGGCTCGCCCTGGTGGCCGCGGTGCTGACCTGGAATGTCGGCGCCACTCCGGCCCTCGCTCAGGATTCACCCGCCGTCCGGCAGGTGGGCCTGGTGCGCACCGGCTCCGGAACTTTCTCGATCGACGTCGAGGGGGCCGATATCCGTACCGTCGTGCGCGCGATCGGCGAATTCAGCGGTCGCAACATCGTGGTGAACAACGAAGTGCGTGGCACGGTTCGCGTGACGCTCAAAAACGTGCCGTGGCAGGAGGCGCTCCGCACGGTGCTTCGCACCAATGGTCTCGACTACGTCGAAGAAGGCAGCATCCTGCGCGTGGACATGATGGCCAAGCTGCAGGCGGAAGGGGTCGAACGCGAAGCCGCGCGAGCGAAGCAGCTCGAGCTGGTGCCGCTCGAGACCCGCGTCGTGAAGCTCAACTACGCGCAGGCCAGCGAGCTCCAGGCGTCGATTCAGGCGTCGATGAGCAAGCGCGGAGTGGTGCAGAACGACCGCCGCACGAATTCGCTCATCATCACCGATCTGCCGACCTCACTCGACAAGATCGAGCGCATGGCGCGCGATCTCGACACCACCACGCCGCAGATCGAGATCACGGCCAAGCTCGTGGACGTTGACGCGGAAGCGCTGCGCGGCCTCGGCATCGAGTGGAACGTCGGACCGAGCAATGGTACCGACGCGGAGTTCTTCGACGGCACCGGTCCGATCGCGCCGGACTTCCTGCACCCGAACAACGACAACGAGAACGCGCTCGGCGGCTCGCACAACACCGGCATCGCCGACCCGACCACCGCGATCAACTACGGTATCTCGAAGTCGTGGGGTTTCATCGAAGCCCAGCTTCAGGTGCTGGAGCAGAACCGCAAGGCCAACATCATCTCGAATCCGCGCATCACGACGGTCGACAATCGTGAGGCGAAGATCCTGGTGGGCCAGAAGATTCCGCTCATCGTGCAGGACGTCGCTGGCAACCCGGTCTCGCAGCTCCAGACCATCGGCATCCAGCTCAAGGTCACGCCTCATCTCACCGAGGACAAGAAGATCATTCTCGACCTGCATCCCGAGGTCAGCGATCTCTCGACCCAGAGCACCGTACAGGGCGGCGTGATCATCAACACCTCCGAAGCCGACACGCGCGTCATGGTCGACGACGGCCAGACCGCGGTCATCGGCGGCCTGATCCGTACGAACGACAGCCATGTCCGTCGCGGGATCCCGTACCTCAAGGACATTCCGCTCATCGGCATGCTGTTCCGCTCGGACTTCACCACGCGTCAGAACCGCGAGCTGATCATCTTCGTGACGCCGCGCCTGCTGACCACGATGGCGAGCGAGTAGTTTCGTCATCCGATCGTCCGACGCCGCCGGCCCGCGAGGGTCCGGCGGCGTCGGCGTTTGGGCCACGAACGCTGTGCTAGGCTGCCGGCGATGACCGAACTCGCGGAGCGTCCGATCGCCCTGGTGGGCCTGATGGGCGCGGGCAAGAGCGCAACGGCACATGCACTCGGTGAGCGGCTGGGCGCCGCGGTCGCCGACTTGGACGCCATGCTGGTGGCCGAGAGCGGGCGAACGATTGCCGAGTGGTTCGCGAGCGATGGCGAGCCGGCGTTTCGCCGTCACGAAGGCGTGCTGCTGCGCCGCGCGCTCGCCGCCGGGGCGCGGGTGATCGCGTGCGGGGGCGGGATCGTGCTGGATCCCGAGAACCGTCGCGTCCTTGCTGCGGAATGCCGCGTGGTGTGGCTCGAAGTGACCGCGGCCGAGGCCGCCCGACGTCTTCGACTCGACGCGGTGGAACGGCCGCTGCTCGCCGGTCAGGCGCCGGAGCCTGCACTGGCGCAAGTGCTCGCGGAGCGCCGCGATCTCTACGCCGCGCTCGCGCATCAGCGCGTCGCCACTGATGGACTCACTCCGGAGCAGGTCGCGATCGCGGTGATCGGTGGCTCGCATGCGGCGTGAGCGCGGTCGGCGCGGACGACTGAACGGCCTGCTGGCGGCGGCGACGCTCGCGGCGCTGCTCGCCGGTTGCGCGGCGCCTGCGCCCCATGGCGCGAGTGACCTGGTGACGGATCACGCACGAGTCGCGTTCGATCGCCACGTCGAATCGCGCCGGCGCGCGGCCGCGGTCGAAGGCGACGCGCTGATCTGGACCGAGTGGCGCGGCCAGCGTCTGCCGGGAGTTTCGGTACGGCTCTACCTCGCGGGTCCCGACGCGTGCCGGCTGCGGGTGCGCGGAGCACTCGGTCTGGCGCTCGAGGCCGCGGTGTGGGGTGACTCGCTGATGGCGTGGCTGCCGTCGGAGCGCGCGGCGCTGGCGTTCGACGTCGAGGCGGATTCGATCGCATTTCGTGATCCTGGAGCGCGCGTATGGGAGGCACTCGCTTCGGCGTGGAAACCCCCGACACTCGCGTGGGAGCGCGCCGTGACCCGCGACTCGGGTCGCGTGCTCGAGTGGCGCGATCGCGCGGATTCGCTCACGCTGGCGGTCGACCGCGCCGGCCGACCGACCTGGCTGCGCGTGCGTCCCGCCGGCGGCGCGCCCGGACTCACGGTTCACTACACGAGCTGGCTCGAGGTCGCGGGCACTCCCTGGCCGGAGCGCGTCGAGGCCTCACTCGA
>JABFRW010000001.1 GCA_013140805.1 Candidatus Eisenbacteria bacterium | reverse complement strand
CTTCACCAGCCGTGCCGAGGGAATGTCCGACCACTCGGCGACGAGCTCATCGGGACGCCGCGCCGCGATCTGGAGCCCGCCGACCTGCGCCTCGGCGAGTGCAAGCGCCACGCTGCGCGCGGCCCCACCCGCCCCCAGCACCACCACTCGTTCGCGAGCGACGACGCGACCGAGCGCCACGAGCCAGTCGAGGAACCCCGCGCCGTCGGTCGTATCGCCCCAGGTGTGGTCCGCTTCGAAGCCCACCGTGTTCACGGAGCGCGACCGTCGGGCACGCTCACTGGCTCGATCCACCCACCCGAGCGCAGCCTGCTTGAGCGGGTGCGTGATGTTGGCGCCGCGATATCCCCGATCACGAAGTTCCGAAAGTCTCGCCGCCAGCGCCGCGGTTGGCGTTCGGAGCGCGTCGGCGCTTCCGCTCGCTCCGAGCAGGCGGTGCCCCACCGCGTAGAGCAGCGGGGACAGCGTGTACGCGAGCGGATCGCCGAGCACCGCCAGATCCCAGCCCCGCGGGCGAGGATCGTGGGCGCTCACGGCTGCGCCGCGGCGCCACGTCGCAGTCGCACCAGCATCAGCACCGCGAACAGTGCGAGCGCGACGCTCATGACCTGACTCTCGGTCACCCCGGTCGCGCCCATCGGGAGCACGATCGCGTCCTTCTCGTAGGCGCGCGTCAGATCGAGCGGCACGCGTGCCAGCCCGAACACGAGAAGGAACGACCAGAACAAGGTACCCGGCACCGTGAAGCGACGGCGCAAGCCCCATGCGAGCGCGAACAGCACCAGCCCGACCACCGAGAAGTAGAGCTGAGAGGGATGCAGCAGCGCGTTGCCGAACTCGAGACCGGCGAACGAATCGGGCGGGAACTTGACGCCCCACGGCAGCAACGTCGGGCGCCCGTAACAGCATCCGTTCAGATAGCATCCGACGCGACCGATCGCGGTGCCGAGCGCCAGTCCGGGCGTGAGCACGTCCGCCACCGTCCACATCGGGAGCCCGAAGCGCCGCGCCGCCACCAACCCGGCGACCGCTCCTGCCACGATGCCGCCGTAGAGCGTGAGCCCGCCCTGCCACAACGCGAACATGCTGGTCCACTCGCGACGGAACTCGCCGATGTGTTCCATCACGTAGAGCGCCCGCGCGCCGAGCACCGAGGCGATCAGCACCACCAGGATCACCGAGACCAGGCGGTCCTCGTCGAGTCCTCGACGCTTCGCCTCGCGCAGCGCCAGACCCGTGCCGACCAGAAATGCGATCGCCAGCATCAGGCCGTAGCTGCGAATGTGAAGCGGTCCCCAGTGCAGGATCTCGGGATACATCAGTACTCCTGGCGCCGCAGCGCGACGTTTTGCAGCAGGCCGAGCTGGACGCAGTTCACGATCAGCGCCGTGCCGCCGTACGACAGCAGCGGCAACGGCAGCCCCGTCACCGGCGCCCAGCCCACGGTCATGAGCAGGTTCACCATGACGTGGTAGAACAACGCGGCGGTCATGCCGATCGCCATCATGCTCGCGAAGGTGTTGCGCGCAGCGTGAGCGATCCAGAACCCCCGCAGAATCACGACGGCGTACAGTATCACCACCGTCAAAGCGCCCAGCAGGCCGAACTCCTCCCCGACCACCGAGAAGATGAAGTCGGTATGTCGCATGGGCAGGAACGCGAGACCCTTCTGGGTGCCGCGCAGGTAGCCCTTGCCGATCGCGCCACCCGAGCCGATCGCGATGCGGGACTGAATGATCTGATAGCCCGCGCCGTACGGATCGTTGCCGGGATTGAGAAACGTCTCGATGCGCCGTTTCTGGTAGTCGTGGAGCTTGTCCCACATGCGGGGCACCGTGATCGCCACCGCCCCGTTGAGGAGCAGCAGCACCACCAGCGTGGTGAGTCGCGGACGGAAGATCGCGAGCAGGCCGGTGAAGAGCCCGGCGAACCACCACAGCGAACCGGTCAGGAAGAACAACGCCACGTTCATCACCGGCGACAGTCCGAGCAGCAGATTGCCGACCGGCATGCCTGCCCAGTAGTAGGTGAAGATCAGCATCACCGGAAACGCCAGCGAGGTGCCGAGGTCGGGCTCCTCGGCGACGAGCAGGAATGGAATCAGGGTGATGAGCAGCGGCGGTAACCAGTGCTTGATCTTTCGCAGGTCGACGCGCGCGTCGTCGAAACGGCGCGCCAGCACGAACGCGGTCGCGATCTTGGCGATCTCCGACGGCTGGAAGCGCATCGGCCCGAGTTCGATCCAACGCTTCGCACCCATCGCGCTGGTACCGACGAACATGACCGCGATCAGCATCAGGATCGCGACCGCATAGAGCGGGTACGCGAGCGAATCGTAGACGCGATAGTGCACCGAGGCCGCGAGCCATGCCGCCACCAACGCGACCGCGAGCCATACCAGCTGGCGAGTCCACAGCCCTTCGTGCATGCCGGGGACGGTCGTGGCGCTGTAGACCGTGGCGATTCCGATCGCGAGCAGTCCGAGTGCGGCGATCAGCAACGGCATGTCGAGCGGCGGCAGCCGGAAGCGACTAGTCGCCATCGAGTCCCCGCAGCGAGTCCGGCACCACGATCAACGGGCGAGCCGGCGGTCCGACGCGCACGCTGTCGGGTGCATAGAGCATCCGCAGGATCGAGCCCGCCAGCGGGGCCGCGACACTCCCGCCGTGTCCGCTGTTCTCGATCACGAACGCCATCGCGATCTCGGGATGGTCGGCCGGTGCGTAGCACACGAACAGCGCGTGGTCCTCGCCGTGCGGATTCTGCGCCGTACCGGTCTTGCCGGCGACCGTGATCCCGGTCACGCGTGCGGCGGTGCCGGTGCCGGAGGAGACGACCAGCTCGAGGCCGCGTTGGACCGCGTCCCAGTGAGTCACCGATCCCACCGGGCCACTGCCGACCGGTTTCGCGATGCTGAGCGCCGGCTCTCCCACCACCTGGCGGACGACGTGGGGGCGAACCGCGCGGCCGCGCGTCGAAGTGAGCGCCGCCATGAGCGCGAGTTGCAGCGGCGAGACCAGCAGTTCGCCCTGCCCGATCGCGAGGTTCAGCATCACACCCTTCGACTCGCCGCCCTTGCCCAGCCGCCGCACGTACCACGCGGAATTCGGCACCAGCCCGCGCCGCTCCTGCGGCAGGTCGATGCCGGTGCGATCGCCGAGCCCGAACGCGCGCGCCATCGCGCCGAGGCGCTCGAGGCCCAGCGAGGGTCCGACCTGGTAGTAGTAGACATCGCACGAGTGCTGCAGCGCGCCGACGAAATCGAGCGAGCCGTGGCCGCGCTTGTTCCAGCATCCGAACCAGCGCCCGCCGAACTCGATGCCTCCGTGACACGGCGCGAAGTGCGTTCCGGGTTCGGCAACACCGGCTTCGAGCGCCGCCAGCATGGTGACGATCTTGAACGTCGAGCCGGGTGGATAGGCGCCCTGAATCGCGCGATTGAGCAGCGGGAAGGCCCCACCGGCCGACATCTCGCGCCAGCGCGCGAACGAAATGCCGCTCGCGAATTCGTTCGGATCGAAAGTCGGCCGGCTCACCATCGCGAGCACGCTGCCGTCGCGCGGATCGAGCGCCACCGCCGCGCCGCGCTCGACGTTCGCCATCGCGTCCTCCATCGCGCGCTGCACCTTCAGGTCGAGCGTCAGCTGAAGGTCGCGGCCACGCTCGGGCGGTTGCGGCGGTCCTTCGGAGAGCGTCGAGACCCGCTTGCCCATCGCGTTCACGATCACGTACTCGGCGCCGTCGCGGCCGCGCAGCGAGGACTCGAAGCTGCGCTCGACGCCCGAGCGCCCGATCAGATCGCCGCTGCGGTAGCCCTGATCCGACAGCGAGTCGAGTTCGGTCTCGCCGATCTGGCCGGCGTATCCGAGCAGGTGCGCGGCAAGCGTGCCGTTCGGATAGTGGCGCGCGGGTTCGATCACCACCTCGAGCCCCGGCAGGTCGGCGCGTCCCTCCTCGACCGCCGCCACCACGTGGAACGGCGCTGCGCGACGAATCAGCGCGCTCTGGCCGCTGCGGTTCGCGAACCGGACCAGCGCACGCACCCGACCGGTGTCGACGCCGGCCGCCTCGCTCACGCGCTCCAGCCAGTCGCCGCCGACCACCGTGCGGACGCGCTCGACGCTCTCGGCCGGGAACGGCTTGAACACGATGTTGAAGCTGGGTCGATTGTCGGCGAGCAGCAGGCCGTTGCGATCGAAGATCGCGCCGCGCGGAGCGCGCAGCACCTCGAGGCGTACGCGATTCTCCTGCGCGAGCCGCCGGTACTCGTCGTGCTCCACCACCTGAAGGCGCAGCAGCGCGATCGTCAGCGCGGTGAAGCCCGCGAATCCGATCGCGGCCACCACCCCGAGGCGGCCGTCCCTATCGAAGCGTGTCGCCAGCGGTCGGGGCATGATGGAAGAGCCAACCTCCGAGAAGTCTGCGCCCGATCCCCAGCAGCAGCGTGCCGAGGACGGCAGTGACCGCGGTTCCGATCAGCGTGCGGAACAGCACGTACGGCCAGGCGGCGCGATCCGACAGCTCGAAAGCGGCGCTCCAGAACTGATGCACTCCGGTCGCGACCAGCAGCAGGACCATCTGGGTTCGCGGACTGTCGCGAACCAGCGTACTCGACAGGCGACCCACCACGTATCCGATCAAGGTCAAGGCCAGCGCATGCCGGCCCAGCCAGTGCGCGGCGTCGAGATCTGCAGCGATGCCGAGCAGGAAGCCGAACGTCGAGCCGCGGGCCGGACCATTGCGCAATGCATCGACCACCACCGCGAACACCAGCACGTCGATCACGAGTCCGCGCGCGGCGAATGCCGACAACGCGGTCGAGCGCAACAACAGCACCACGACGAGCCCGAGCAGCAGTCCCCCGAGCCCCCTCATCGAGCCGTCTCCCCGGCGGTGCGGCGCGGTCGGGCGACCGGTGGCGAGACAGGAGGGCCGTCGGCCACGAGCGCCGGCGGCGCCGCGGTCACGAAGACGTGACGCAGGCGCGTCATGCGCGCGGCCGGGGTGAGCTCGATCTCCTGCATCAACCCACTCGGGTCGATGCCGATGCGGCGGATCACGCCGACGCGAATGCCGCGCGGGAAGCGTCTCGACAACTGAGAGGTCACCACGCGCTGTCCGATCCGCACCGTGTCGGTGAACGGCACGCCGGTGAACAGCAGGCGCGGCGCCGGCGCGCCGGTGAAGTGAACGATTCCCAGCACGCCGGTGCTCTCGACCTCGGCCGCGACCGGCGCGTTTGGATCGGTCAGCAGTGCGGCACGCGAGAGGTTGCTCCACGATTCGATCACACGACCCACCAGTCCCTCATGGGTCACCACCACGTCGCCGACGTGAACGCCCTGACGAGCGCCGGCCGCGAGCGTCGCACTGGCCGGAACCGCTTCGCCCGACAGCGCGATCAACTCGGTGGGACGCAGCGTCGGCGTGCCCGATACGGGAAGGCGAAGCGCCTCGCGCAGTTCGCGGTTCTCGATCCCGGCGTCCTTGAGGCGCGCGTTCTCCAGCTCGAGCTGGGTGAGCCGCATGTGCAGCGCCTCGTTCTCGCGCCACGACGAAGCGACGCGATCTCCGAGCAGCACCACGCGATCGAGCGGCGAGAACAGCCACGCGCCGACGCCCCGCAGACCCGAGAGGGGCAGCCGCTCACCGACCAGCAGGAGCAGCAACGAGACGAGCACGTAGGTCGCGAGCAACCACTGGGTGCGTCGCTCGGTCGGGGGCAGGATGCCCGCCATTCGATCAGTCCCGGTGGCCGCCCAGGATGACCTTCCCGTAGTCCTCGAGGTTCTCGAGGATCTTGCCGGCCCCCAGCACCACGCAGGTGAGCGGGTCCTGCGCGACGCGAATGTTCAGGTTCGTCACCTCGCGCAGCAGGAGATCGAGCCCGCGCAACAACGCGCCGCCGCCGGTGAGGAAGATGCCCCGGTCCACGATATCGGCAGCCAACTCCGGAGGCGTGCGCTCGAGTGATTCACGGAGCGCGTTGACGATGTTGCTGATCGGTTCCTGCAGCGCCTCTCGAATTTCGACGCTCGAGACCCGCAGGGTGCGTGGGATGCCGCGCACCAGGTCACGGCCCTTGATCTCCATGTCCATTTCTTCCGGCAGCGGGAATGCGGAGCCGATCTCGATCTTGATGCGCTCGGCGGTCTGCTCGCCGATCAGCATGTTGTAAGCCTTCTTGGCGTAGTTCTGGATCGCCTCGTCCATCTCGTCGCCACCGACGCGGATCGACATCTTGGTGACGATGCCGTTGAGCGCGATCACGGCGATCTCGGTGGTGCCGCCGCCGATGTCGACCACCATGTTGCCGGTCGGCGTATCGACCGGGAGTCCGACGCCGATCGCGGCCGCGATCGGCTCCGGAACCAGCAGCACCGGTTCGCGACAGCCCGCCCGCACGGCCGAGTCGACCACCGCCCGCTTCTCGACCTCGGTGATGCCCGAGGGAACGCAGATGATGATGCGCGGCCGCACCAGAAACTTGTGCTTCTGGACCTTGTGGACGAACTCGCGGAGCAGGTCCTCGGTGACCTCGAAGTCGGCGATCACGCCGTCTTTGAGGGGCCGGATCGCGCTGATCTCGTCCGGGGTTCGGCCCAGCATGAGCTTGGCCTCACTGCCGACGGCGAGAACCTTTCCGGTCGCCTTGTCCACTGCGACCACCGAAGGTTCGTTGAGCACGATGCCGCGACCGCGCACGTACACGAGGGTATTCGCCGTGCCCAGATCCATGGCGACGTCGGTCGAGAAGAACCCCATCAAGCTGTCGAGAAACATCCCTGCCTCTCCGGTCCGTTGCGCGTTAGGGCGTGGTCAGGACGATGGGGAGTCGAGTCGAGGAGGTCGAAGCGCGAAGGGCGTCCATTCCCTCGCATCGGCCGGCCACGCTAACACCATGCCGCGCATGCCGCAAGAAACCGGGACATGAGGCGGGCCTGGACACCGCGGCGTCGGAGGTTCCGACAGTTCCACGCGACGTCTCGCCGCACCGCGCCGGCAGTGGCGTCGACGTCGCGACGTAGCGCGTTGGCGTGACGGCGCTTGGGAAGCGCGTCATGAATCGGCGCCCGACTGGACCGCTCCTTGCGGGTTCATCGGGTGCATCCGTCGCCCCGAGTCCGTGCTCGGACGACGCGTCGCGTGTGCCTCCAGGGCTCTCCAGGCACGCAGCCTCGGCACCCCGTTCTCGGGGTGCCGTTGGCATTTGCGGCGCAAGGCGGCCACTCGGGTGGCCGCGGGTCGAGCGGGCTGATAGACTGCGCACGCCTTGCGACACCGTATTCGACGCCACGCATGAGCGCCATTCGACGCCTCGCGCTTCCGATTCTCCCTCTGGTCGTCTGCGGTCTGGCTTCGGCCGTGTTGCCCGGTCGTGCTCAGCAAGCCGCCGACGCGCGCTTTGCGTTTGCCGATACCACGCTGCTGCGCGACACGCTGGGATTGCGATTCGAGCGCCTGTTCGAGTTCGCCGACAGCCTCGAGCTGCTGCCCGACACGCTGCGAGCGCTGAGCATCCGCTTCGGGTTCCCGCCCTACCGGCTGGTCGAGATGGCGGACAGCATGCGCGTGCGCGTCGACAGCGTCGGGGCGGTGCTCGAGCGCGAGCGCTACAACCCGCTCGCGAACTCCGGCGAGCAAATCACCGAGATGCAGTACACCACCGGCTACACGCTGGGCCGCTCCCAGAACGGCTGGACCAACCTGCTCGACACGCGCTTCGCTCGCAACTCGCTGTTCTTCACGCAGAACACCTCGGTCGGCCTCACCCGCTACACCAGCGGGAGGTTCACGACCATTCGGCAGGAACGTCGCGCCACCAATCAGCTCGACTGGCTGCTCTCTCCCACCACCTCGATCGGCGGCCGCGCCGTGCTGGGGCGTTTCGATACCGACGATCCGGCCGCGGTGCGGCCGATCAACGACGAGACCAACGAGTTCCAGAGTTCGCTGCGCACGCGACTCGCGCCGCGCCCGGGCATTCGCAGCGATCTCAATCTGTCGGCGGGGTACATCAGCGAGGATCGGCAACAGTTCATCAAGCGCGGATTCAACGGCCAGCTCGACGGCACCGCCTCGATCGAGCGCGGGGACTGGTTGCTCAACGAATGGAGCGGGCAGATCAAGAGCACGTTCGCGCGCCTGCTCCCGGCGCGCACCCTGGTGCGCCAGCAGACGCGCGATCTGAGCAAGGACCTGCGCAGCACGATCGCGCTGTTCTCGAATGCACCGGTGAACTTCACCAGCACGCTCTCGCTGCGAAACTTCGCGGTCGAGGAACCGAACGACACCGGACTGGTGCGGGAGCGCGTCAACTCGAACGCGGATCTAACCGCGGCGGTGCGCGCGCAGCTCTCCGATGACCACGGGATCACGGTCTCGGGAGCACTCAGTCACTCGGACGTTCCGCTCGGCACTGCCGACGCCCGCTCGATCGGGCGCGGAAAGAGCATCGACGCCGAGCTGCGTTCGCGACTGCTGTCGAGCGCCATCGAGATGCGCTTCAGCTATGGAACCGGCCTCACCGATCAGCCCGCCGTGACCGACTCGGGCGGCTATCGCGAGGACCGCGAGAATCGACGCCTCGAAGGCTCGGCGAGCCGACCGTTCCTGAGGGGACGGCTCAACACGAAACTCACCGGCCGCATCAGCCTCGACCGCTCGCGCTACTACAGCCTCGGGCGCTACACCAGTCTGCCGGTGCCGCGCGACCAGGCGGCGCAGTCGTATCGCGTCGATGCGTCCTACACCTTCTCGCGCGACTTCACGACCGCGACCGGGCTCGACGTCTCACGCTCCCGCCTCGTCAATCTGGCCAGCTCCTCGGTGTCGTCGAACTCGCTCACGCGTACCTACCGCGCCAGCTGGAACTGGACGTATCGCCTGATCACCGGCCTCACCGCCACTCAAAGCAACGTGCTGTCAGCCAACTATCCCTCCTATCCGTTCAACGAAGCCGGCAATCGCCTGGTCCTCGAGTACAACAACACCTCGACCCTGAATGCCGCGCTCACGCCGCGCTTCTCCATGGACCTGACCCACACCGCGCGCATCCAGCCGAGCGGCGGCTACGTGTTCAATGCCGACGACGGGCTGTCGTACTTCCGCCCCTCCGACGAACAGCAGAACTACGCGATCCTGATCCGGAGCTCCTACAACCCGACCCCGCGAGTCTCCTTCACGGTCGAGCCCCGCTACGGCTGGACGGCGCGCGAAGGCACGCTCAATGGCGTGGTCGTGCCGCAGAGGCGTAACGAGAATCTGACCTTTTCGGGCAGCCTGGTGCTCAACACGCCGGTCGGAACTCACGGACGCCTCACGGGTAGCATCGTTCGTCAATACAGCGGGAACCGCGACATCGGCTTCACGGCCGGAGTGCCGGGCGAATCGGTGCGATCGGGCGACGATCGCTGGAACGCAAACTTCCAATTCACGTGGGAGCTATGAGGCGCCGTCACGGCTGGATGATCGCGTTGCTGGTCGCCCTGCCGCTCGCGACAGGGTGCGACTTTTTCGAGCCCGACGAACCGCCGCTTCCGCCCTCCGGCGCCGTTCCGATCGTGCCCGACTTCACGGATCCCGACCGGACGCTCGAGACCGTGCGCCTGGCGGTCGAGGCGAAGGCGCTGCGGGGTGGGCCGACCGCTTACGCCCTCGCATTCGCGGAGTCGACCATCACCACCACGCCCGAGTTCCATCAGTTCTTTTCGCTCACCGATGCGAACCAGTGGGTGCTGGAAGGGCGGTCGGTGCCGAGCGACTGGCAGGCCTCGGACGAACGTGACTTCTTCGCGAACGGAGCACGTTCGCTGATCAGCCTTCGGCCCGAGAACTACGTGATGACCTGGACGCCCGAGGACGGAAACCCTCGCGAAGAGGGCAACGGATTCTTCGTGTACCATCAACGCTATCGAATCGTCGCGGTGGATCAGGCCGGAAATGTCGCGTATCTGGTCGCCAAGGGCTTCGCCGACCTGACGATCACTCAGCTCGCGAACTCGGACTGGAAGATCACGCGCTGGAGTGATCGGGTCGATCCCGAACCGGAGCTGGACCCCACCCTGACGCCGGTCACACTGGGCCGCCGCCGATTGGAGTTCTGATGAAGCGCTCGGCCACACGCTCGCCATCGCCGATTCGACGGCTCGTCGTCCTGGCGGCACTGGGGCTCGCGCTGTTCATGGTGCCGGGCTGCTTCAACCCGTTCTCACCGCTGATCCTGGGGCGCGCCCGGTCCGAGAAGCCGCCGGAGCCGAGCACCCCCGAGGGCCTGCTCAAATTGTTCGCATGGGCCTACAACCAGCGCGACTACGAGGTCTACCGAAAGCTCTTCACCGAGGACTACCGCTTCGTCTTCGCGGCCAACGACACGGCCGGGCGCGCTTATACCGCGGTGCCGTGGACCTATGGCGACGAGAACGAGTACTCGCGCCACCTGTTCCAGGGCGGCGACGGACTCCAGCCGGCGTCCTCGATCACGCTGGTGCTCGACAACACGTTTCAGACTTTTCCCGACTCGCGTCGCGATCCGCTGAATCCCGACCTCGAGCACTTCGTGTCGATCCGCACCTCGGTCACGCTCAACATCACCGACGTCGACGGCGTTCAGACGAATGTCTCCGGACAGGCGCTGTTCTATCTCGTGCGCGGTGACTCCGCCAGGATTCCCGAGGGCCTCGGCCTCGAGCCGAGTGCGAGCCGCTGGTACATCAACCGATGGGAAGACCAGACCACGCCCTCCTCCCTCATGGCGTCCGCGAGCTCGGCCACCCGCGCGGACCCGATCGCGACGCCGGGCGCCACCCTCTCGGTTGCGGAGTTACCGGCGAGGCGTGGTCGGGCCGACGTCTACAACGCGACCTGGGGCCTGCTCAAGCGGTTCTACCGCTAGCGCTCGCCGCGTCGCGCCGGGTCGCGTGGGCCGCTCCGCGCGGCTATACTGCGCGCCGTTTCAGGGATGTTTCTGCCGGGCGACCCGGCGCCACCCACCTTGCCCCCCGTTCGGCGCGGCCGTGCATCCGCCGGAGGAACCCATGGCAGTTCAAAACACCAATCAGCAGAAGGAACTCAACCCGCTCGCGAACGCCGAGCGTCAGTTCGACGAGGCGGCCGCGAGGCTCAATCTGCCCGAAGGCATCCGCGAGCTGCTGAAGAAGCCGCGTCGCGCCACGATCGTCTCGCTGCCGGTCCAGATGGACGATGGCAACATCAAGGTCTTCACCGGTTACCGCGTCCAGCACTCGATCGTGCGCGGCCCGGCCAAGGGCGGAATCCGTTACCACCCCGACGTGACGCTCGAGGAAGTCGAAGCGCTGGCGGCGTGGATGACCTGGAAGTGCGCGGTGGTGAACATTCCGTACGGCGGCGGCAAGGGCGGCGTGCAGTGCGATCCGTCCAAGATGTCGAAGGGCGAGATCGAACGCCTCACGCGCCGCTACGCTGCGGATCTCTCCGACCTGTTCGGCCCCGAGAGCGACATTCCGGCGCCGGACGTGAACACCAATGAGCAGGTGATGGCGTGGATCGTCGACACCTACTCCATGCACGAGCGCCGCACCGAGTACGCGGTCGTGACCGGCAAGCCGATCGAAGTCGGTGGCTCGCTGGGCCGGCGCGAGGCGACCGGGCGCGGCGTGATGCTGTGCGTGCGGGAGCTGTGCAAGCACCTGAACGTTTCGCTGCAGGGCGTGCGCGTCGCGGTGCAGGGCTTCGGCAATGTGGGCTCGGTTTCCGCGGATCTGCTCGCCAAGCAGGGTGCTCGCATCCTCGCGGTTTCCGACGTCACCGGCGCGATCCACAACCCCGACGGGCTCGACATTCCGGCGTTGATCAAGTGGGTCGCGGATCATCGCGGCGTCAAGGGCTTCCCGGGCAGCAAGCCGCTGGACAGATCGATCATCGAGTACGACTGCGACATCCTGATCCCCGCCGCGCTCGAGAACCAGATCACGGCGGAGAACGCGGGCCGCGTGAAGGCTCGCATCGTCGCGGAAGGCGCGAACGGCCCGACGACACCCGATGCCGACACGATTCTCGAGCGCAATGGCGTGCAGGTGATTCCCGATATCCTGTGCAATTCGGGCGGCGTCACGGTGAGTTACTTCGAGTGGGTCCAGAACCGCATGGGCTTCTACTGGACCGAAGCCGAGGTGAACTCACGCCTCGAGCAGTACATGGTCGACGCGTTCAACGGAGTGCTCGCCAAGTCGGTCGAGCAGAAGGTCTCGCTGCGCATGGCCGCGTTCCTCGTCGCCATCGAGCGCGTGGTCAAGGTCATCATGCTGCGCGGGGTGTACGCGTAGCGCGACGTCGCCCTCGAGTGGCAAGTCGACGGCCCGGTCCCTGACTCAGGGGCCGGGCCGTTCGTACGAACGGGCCCGCGGAGCGACCGCTCCACGGGCCCGAGACTTCGGTCCTCGATCAGAACAGCAGGCTCACCGCGACGTGCTGGATGTCGTCGAAGATCCCGTCGTTGATCGTCTGTCCGGCATAGTCGATCGCCAACCGGGTACTGCCGAGCGGCACGTTCACTCCGACGCCGTACGACAGCCCGAACAGCGATTCATCGTCGCCGTTGTAGACGTATCCGGCGCGCAGCGCAGCCAGGTTGCGCACCGCCAGCTCCATGCCGAAGCGCCCCTCGTCCCGTCCGAAGCTATTGCTCTGGAACAGGGCGTGCGCGTTCAGGTTCGTGGGCCCCTGAACCAGCGGCATCGAGAGTCCGAGTTGGAACAGCGACGGCAGTTCGAACAGCGACGAGTTGTTCGTCACGGTGCGATTGCCGGACTGCGGGTCGTCCTCGTCGTAGCGGATGTTGCGCTCGAAATCGGCGCCTGAGAACTCCGAGTTGGGCCCGAAATTCTTCATCGCCATGCCGAGCTTGAGCCCGCGGTATCCGGTGTCGTACTGGAAGCCGAAGTCGAACGAAACGCCCGACGCGGTCTCCTGCAGGATGCGTTCGGACGCGAAGTAGAACGCGCCTCCGAAATTCACCCGATCGGTCATGCGCTTGCCGTAGCCGAGCCCGATCACGGTCGTGGTCGGCGAGAAGAACTCGCCGGTTCCGTCGGGGCTCGTCTCGGTGGTGCGCTCGATCTCTCCGACGCTGAAGACCTTTGCACTGATTCCGATCATGCCAAGGTCACCGAGGCTCTGCGTCACGCCGACGAAATTCACGTCGGTGCCGGCAATGTACGAGGTGTTGCTGAACATCAGCTCGGTCCCGCGGTCGGTCCCGGCGATGCCCGAGGGGTTGTAGAACAACGCCTCGGCTCCGGAAACGCTTCCGATATCCGCACCCGCGAGCGCCGTCGAGCGCGCTCCGACCGGAAGTCGCAGTTCGTGAAGTCCGCCGGTTCCCACTCGATTCTCGGATCCCGCCCATGCAGCACCGGCGCCGAGCGCCAGCAGCACCGCAGCGAGCGCGATGGTTCGATTCGCCTTCATCACGGAAGTCTCCTCTCGTTCGCAAAGGGGTCGGTTCATGGTTCGTTTCGCCCGCTCAGAAGTTGTTCAGGCGCTCCTTCTCCATGAAGACCGCCACCTTGCCCACGTGGGACCCGATTCCGGGCGCATCGACGTGGAAAACGTAGATCCCACTGCCGACTGGCAGGCCGCGATTGGTCTCGAGGTTCCAGGTCAGCTGCGACGTCGCGTCGTTCTTCTGCAGCGTTCGGACCAGATCTCCCGCCAGGTTGTAGATGCGGAGGGTGCAGCTCGCCGGCAGGTGCGTGAACTTGAGTTCGCGATTGAACTGGCTCGTCTCGTAGCTCGAATGCGTGAAATACGGATTCGGCACCGCCTTGATTCGAGTCATCTCCTGCTGCGCGAGCGACGTGTTCATGCGATCTGCCGCTTCGGTCGAGAACGTGAAGTAGTCGTTCGTCGTCGAGGGCGTGCTGGCCGAGAACATGACCTTGTCGCCCGGATCGGCGACGGCGGATGCACTCGTCAGGCGCGGGTAGATGTGATAGCGGAGGTCGACTTCTGCGGACAGCATGTCGTTCATCGGAGCGAGCGAATAAGCAGGATCCTCGACGCCCGTGTACGCGGATCCCAGCAGCCACACCGGCTCGGCGCCGCCGTTGCTCGCCGATGTCGGGTTCCAGGTCCCGTCCTCGGCGCCGTCGCTCTCTCGGAACGCGACGTTGATCTGCTGATTGAGCTCGAGATCCCACGCCGTGAACGGAATCGGCACGAATGCGGTGTAGAGGTCGCCGACGTCGCCACGGATGTATTGATACGCGAGCTGTCCGGGCGGGCCGAAGCGAATCATGCAGGTGTGATACGAGCCGCCCGCGGGCATCGACGATCCCGGATAGTTCGCACCGTAGTCACCCGCACCGTCGAAGAAGTGCAGGCCTCGACCGGCCGCCCCGCCGAGAGCAGCGGGTGAGCCGCCCGCCGTGTCGACGTAGGCGATGTTCGCGAGTTCGCCGAGCGGGAAGCTCAGCACGCTCGGACGGATCCCGTTGATGATCGGATTGGTGTCGCCGCCACCGAAGTTGGTTGCGTTGTTGATCACGGTGTCGACTGCGGCCCCGACCGTCCTGACCAGGTACCAGACGAGGCTGTCGCACGAGGCGCAGGCCGGCTTGAAGCCCAGCACCCAGTTCGCATCGATCGCGACCAGCGGATCCACCACGTCGATCACCACGACATCGGTGCTCGGATCCGGTCCGGGAGTTCGCTGCGACTGCGTGAATCCGACCACGCCGGCGCTCGCGATGTCGACCCCGGCCGGCGGCGTCTGCGGAATCACCGTGATCACATTGTTCGCCGACTCCAGCACCTGCGGGAACTGGCCGAGACCGACGCCGTAGGCATTCACCGTGTAGTAGTACCGCTGCGCGTTCGCGAGCGGCCCGCCCCGAACGGCGTCCTCATCCAGCTCGATCGAGTAGCGCAGTCCGGCATCCTGACCGAACGCCTTGCCCTGCGGCAGGATCAGGCCCTGATCCTCGTTGAAGTCGGGATCCAGCACCGTGGTGATGCCGTTGGCCAGATCGTAGGTCGCGAGCCGCGTGAACGGTCCCGCGATCGAGGCGCCCTGGTAGACGACGTAGCCCTCAAAGTTGTACGGCGCAGCGTTGTACGACTCGGCGTTCGTCTCCCATGACAGCCGCACTCCTCCGTCGAGTGGAGTGGCCGTGACGGTCGGCGAGAGTGGCGGCGAAGGCAGATCGAAATCTGCATTGAACGCCGACTGCGCGAACGTGTCGTAGAACTTCATGAGCGAAATGCTCGCGAGCCGATTCTTGCTCTGGCCGACGATGATCGCGCACACCACTTCCTGGCTGTCTCCGGGAGCGAGCGTGAACGGTCCGCTGGAGAGCATCAGTCGGCGATCCGCGGGATTGGTGTCGAGCCAGCCGTTTCCGGTGACCGGATCTCCGCTCACCTGATACTTGGTGACGAGCCCCGTGACCGGATTGATCACCGGGCTGCCGTCCGCGTTCAGACCCTGCATGTAGTTGTAGGACTTCTCGGCGGTGTTCGGGTCGGTACCGTTGATGTACTTGTTGAATGACGACAGACCGAGCGGCGTGCCGCCGACCGTCGGCCCCAGGAAAAAGTCGTAGCCGACTGCGGGCGGCTGCCCGCCGTACTGCTCGTCGTTGTTGGTCGCGTTGTAGACGTAACCCAGGTCGAGCGTCGTATCGCTGGCGACCAGGTCGTCTGCGGCTCCGCCGAGATCCGGATCCGACCACTGCGAAACGAACATGTTCGTGAGGTTGTTGGTGCCGCGATTGATGATGTTGTACTTGAGGAAAACGACGTTCCCGAGCGCACCCTGGCGATTGAACGCGAACGAGGTCTGCTTGATCTCGATGCCGAGCGGCGCGGTGGTGCCGGCGCGGTTGGTGTGTGCGGTGGGATCGAAGTCGTTGTAGACCGCCCACGCCATCTGGTCACCCAGGATGTCGAGTGAACCGTCGGGCAGCACGGACACGTTCGGAGCTCCCCAGACCTCGGCCCCGGCCTCGTAGTCGGCGAGCGCCGCGTCGCGATCCGCGGTGAGCGTATACGTACGGTTGAGCTTGTAGACCTTGAAGTCGGCGCGATCGGGATCGGCGGCGACTCCGCCGAGTGCGGCGCCCGGCGTGAACTCGTCCGAGTATTCCGAGACCGCCATACGCGTCACACCCAGGACCTTCCCGCCGATCCACAGACCCGCCGCGAAGACTGCGGTCTTGCCGGTGCCCTTCGGGAATTCGAGCCCCGAGTTACCGGTGCCCTTGTCGTAGGCGAACGAGCCCGTGTTGGTCACGAACATGGAGATGTTGTTGATGTCGAGCGTCTGCGAGTTGTCGACCACCTGCGGGCTGGCCGGCCGCGGACGTCGGCCGCTCTGCGGAGCGGCCGAGGCCGCCGCGTGGATGCACGCGGCGGCGACGGACAGTGCGGCGATCATGCGAACGAATCGCATGGAGTTCCTCCCGGTATGACCTC
This sequence comes from Candidatus Eisenbacteria bacterium, assembly GCA_013140805.1. Lineage (NCBI taxonomy): Bacteria > Candidatus Eiseniibacteriota > Candidatus Eiseniibacteriota bacterium. Next base: position 19,358 of record JABFRW010000001.1, on the reverse strand, counting down.
GTGTCGGACGCATGGATCAGAACCCCACGCGAAGGCCGAATCGGACCGTCCGCGGATTGCTGAACAACGCCTGATTCTGGAGCGCGAGGCCGTAGGCCGCCGCGGGATCGATGCCCTGATCGCGCAGCGCAGCTGCGGCTTCGCGACCGGCGGGGGTGTTGAGGTAGTTGGTGGTGAATGGCGAGCCGGTCGAGGTGTAGACCGTGATCGAGTTTTCGGTATCGAATGCATTCAGCATCCAGAGGTATGCGCTCATGTCGAGTCCGCTCCACCGGAAGCCCTTGTTGGCCTTGAAGTCGACCGACTGAGTCCACGGCCCGTAGCGAGAGTTGAGCGGGCCGACCGGCTGAGACGACACCGCCGCCAGCGTGACCTCGTCGTACAGGATCGTCGGCGTGTACGGCGTGCCGCTCGCGACGTTGTAGAGCACGTTGACGTTGACGTTCTCGAACGGAGTGGAGGCGCCCCACTTGAGCCCCTCGCCCTTGGCGAGCGCGTAGTCGAGGTTGACCGAGAACTTGTGTCGCTGGTCGAAGTCGAGCGGCGCCGTCTGCTTGGGAGGATCGCCCGCGGTCCACGCGATGTTGCGCTGCGTGTTCGAGACCGATCCGGTTCCGAGCGCGAACGACAGGCTGTAGGCGATGTTCGTGGCGACGTGATTCACCCGCCGCATCGTGTAGCCCAGGTCGACGCCCTTGATGGTCGCGAAGTCCTTGTTGCGATACGACGAGAAGTTGTTCGGGAACGACGCGATCGTCGCGATCTGCACCAGGTCCTTGACGTCCTTGTAGTAGGCGGTGATGTCGAACTTCGAGAACTCGTTGATCTGATGCGCGATCCCCACCTCGTAGGCGGTGGTCTGCTCGGGCTTCAGATTCGGGTTGCCGAAGCCGACGAAGTAGCCACCGGTCTGGATCTTGTGCTCGAGGAAGCGGTACGACACGTACAGATCCTGCAGGTTCGGCTGCTGGAAGAACTGCCCGTAGTTGACGTGCAGCACCGTGCGGTCGGTGACCGGGAATCCGATGCCGAGTCGCGGGCTCAGCCGGTTGTAGGTCTTGTTGGACTGGAGATCGTCGTCATCGAGCGATCCATCCAGACCCAGCGGCAGCTCCTCGCTGGCGAGCGCCTCGGTGTCGACGTTGATGTAGTCGTAACGAATGCCGGCATTCACGACGACGCCCGAACGCTCGTACTTGTCCTGCAGGTAGTACGACGCCGTGACCGGCTGCCGCGGTCCGTCCAGCCCACCGTCCACCGCGTCACGACCGTTCTCGCTGAAGCCGTAGCGGTTGATGTCGACGGTGTTGATCGCGAAGTTGACCGGGAAGAACGCGTTGAAGAACCGCAACGTGTGCTGGTCGAACTGCGCACCCGTCTTGAACTGGTGATACGGATTCCACTGAGTGGTGTAGTCCGCCTTGGCGCCCCAGTACTGCGACTGCCGACGCAGGTAGTCGTCGAAAACATGGCCGCTGCCACCGGCCGCGATCGCGGCGTCACGAAGCGCGTCGCCGAGCGGATCGCCCGGAGCGCCCGAGAAGCCGGGCCAGAACCATGGAATGTTCGTGTTCAGATCGGCCTGCGGGAACTCGCCGTAGCGCTCGATCTGATCGAAGTACACGCCGTCACCGCGCTTGCGTTCGGTGAAGAACCAATTCATCCCAACGGTGTAGAACGACTTCGAGGACAGGGTGTGATTGAACTGTCCGGTCACCGACTTGTTGATGTCCTCGTAGCGCGGCGAATGCGCAAGGTTGAAGCGGTAAGTATTCAGGAACTCGCGCCAGTCGTCGCTCGAAAACAGGCCGCCGAATCGCAGTCCCATCTGCGAGCCGAGCGGGAAAGCGAGCTTCGCCTGATGGCTCCACCCGCTCAGCGAATTGACCGGAAGCGGCGCTTCGAAGTTGCTGCGCGGTGCGCGGTCACCCTGCCAGCGGCGCTGGCCGCTGTAGTAGAACGAGCCCAGGTCGCGACCCGGGATGATCGGACCGCCGAAGCTGCCGTCGTAGTTGTTGTAGTCGTAGACCTTGGCGCCCAGCACGTCGTTGCCGAATCCTCCGAAGTTGTCGGTGACGACCTCGAGGCTGCCACCGTAGTGGTCGGAGCCTTCGCGCGTGATGACGTTCACGACGCCGGACATGATGCGACCGTACTCCGCGCTGAAGCCGCCGTTCAAGACCACGACTTCCTGAATCGCGTTGTTGTTGATGCTGGTCGTGGCATTGCCGGTCAGCGGATCCTGCTGCGAGAAGCCGTCGACGAAGAATGCGGTCTCATTCGGACGCCCGCCCCGGATGATCAGGGTGCTGCCGTTGCCGCTCTCGGTGTCGATCTGGCGCTGGAAATTGACGATTCCCGACTGCTGCGCCGCCGCTTCCTTGTAGCCACGGGTCGGCAGGCGGCTGATCTGCTCCGCCGTGATCACGCGGGTGGTGCTGGTGGCGTCTTTCTGAAGCAGCGGACGCTCGGCATCCACGCGCACCTCGTCCATCTGAACCGCCTCGGACCTGAGTGCGAGCTCGAGAGTGGTGGTGAAGTCCGGCGTGATGTCGACGCCCTGCGCCGAATACGGCGCGTAGCCGAGCAGATTCGCCTTCACAACGTAGGTTCCGGCGGGGATTCCGATGATCGTGAACGCCCCGTTCTCGTCCGTCACCGCACCGAGCCGCTGTCCTTCGACGCGGATGTTCACACCCGCCAGGATCTCCTTCTTCTCGTTTCGCGCGTGACCGGTCAGCTTGCCGGTCGTGCCGGCGTGGATTGGCGGGGCGAGGGCTGGCCACAGGGCCAGTAGAAGAGCGAGCGATGCAGCCCAGGGAGCTCGACGGAGCATGGGCGGATCTCCTTTCGGCGTTCGCGAGGCGAACGAGATCATAGCGACGACATCAGGACTGCCGGTCCCAGTGGGAAGGGAGACTCGGTTCAGATCTCAGTGCATTTTCTGGTCTCCTCCGTCCCCCCTCGATCTGGCCAGGGGACCCCGTCCGTTGGTCTGGAGCACCAGGGGATGTCGGCTACCGAAAAGTTAGGTCCGTCGTCCCGGACCTGTCAAACCTGACTTGAGTCCGGTCGACAAAAAAGAGGGCCCGCCGAAGCGGGCCCTCTCACACTGCGAACGGCTGAATTGATTAGAACGCGTAGGTCGCCGTGATCCGGCTCGCCACCGCTTCCTGGCTCACACCGCTGAAGAAGAACAGGCCGTTGTGCGCGAAGTTGTCGTTCAGCACCCCGTCGAGCTGCAGGTTGCCGACCTTGACTCCAGCGCCCAGCGCCATCGAGAACGGCGAGTTATGAACCGTGTAGTTCGCCGGGGTGGCCGAGTCGTCGACTTCGACGGCACGGAACACGCCCTTGTTCGCACCGAAGCGCAGCGTCAGCCAGTTGTTGACGTGCGTCTCGAGCGCCGCGAACACCTGCGGGTAGATCGTCTCCTGAATCGTTCCCGGGTCCGCGCCGCTGCCGAAGCCGGCGTCGAAGATTCCGGACTCCTGCTCGACCTTGTTGCTCGCGAACGTGGCGCCGAGCACGAACAGGTCGTTCGAACCCAACACCCAGTTACCCGCCAGACCCGCAGACCAGCCCGACAGGGTGTTGGTCTCGGTCGTCAGCAGGGCACCCTTCGTCGACAGGTCGAAGTTGTAGATCTTGATCACCGGCACGACGAGCACGTTCGGCTGCCACTGCCACATCCAGCGGGCGGCCAGCTGGTACGTCGTCGAACCGTCGTTCTCGTAGTTCGTGACGCCCGTCGAGTCCGAAACCTCGAACGTACGGCTCTGCCACAGACCGCTGACCTGAAGGTTCGAGTTCGGTCCCATGTCGAAGCCGACACCGGCGCCGAGGCCGAACACGTTGCGGAAGAAGTTCGGGTCACCGGCATTGTCCACGTCGAATTCGAGGTTTGTCGTCGCACCGCCGCCGAGCGTGAACAGATCACCCTCGAACTGGCCGTACGACTTGTTCAGGCGCACACCGAACGAGGTGGTGCCGAACTTGCGGCCCCACTGGACGTCGAACGCTTCGGTGCCGTTGAAGTTCGGATCGAAACCGAACTGGCCCGGGTTGGAGCTCGCGTCGCTGAAGTTCGAGAACCGGATGCCCTGACCCAGCGCGGGAGAGACTTCCCGCATGTGGATGGCCCAGGTTCCGTAGCGGCCGTCCCACAGGTTTCCGAGCACCGCGCCGACACCACGGTCGACGGGAGTCGTGAAGCCCGGGGAGACCACGTGACCGAGTTCGCCATAGACCAGGTTCCCGACGTTTCCGACTTCGCTGACGTAGGTGTAGATCCCGGACCAGTCCTTCACGTAGTCACCCGGGACCGCCATACCACCGATTCGAGACGTCTGAGCATTCGCAACCGCCGGCAGAATCGCCAGCGCGGCCAGGACGACAACGGCCTTCTTAAAGCGGTTAAACATTCGAAAAGCCTCCTTGGCGACAGGGATAGCAAGAGCAGAGTGAAGCCACGATGCAGACCAAGCCAATTTTCTGTGGCCTGAAAGCTACAAGGCGGTTTCCGAGAGCGACCCACCTCCTTTCGAGCCATCTCGAAAATCGGGCAAGACAAAAGCCCCATCTCTTCCGTGTGATGGAGCACCAAAAGTCCACCAGAGAAACCCCCAAACTCGGAGGACCCTAGTACACGCCCGCCGGCAGGGTAGGAATCCGCCCTGACGAAGTCAAATCCTATTGTGCCCACCCCGGATTCCCCCGGTGGTGGATCCAGGCCTCGAATCAGGCCTCGCCCAGGCACCTGCCGACCGCGAAGAACTGGTCTGCCAACTTTTTATCGTAGAACGAGTTAGAGCGTTCAAGGCTGCCCAGCGTCACGGTCCCGCGAGCATGCGTGAAGCAGCCTCGCCCGAGCCACAGACCGACATGCGAAACCGGGCTCGACCCACGCCGAAAGAACAACAGGTCCCCGGGCCTCGCCTGCGAAACACCCCCGACCGGCCGACAGGCCGCGAGTTGTTGGCGGGCGTCGCGCGGGAGCGAGACTCCCCAGTCGAGCCACAGCAGTTGCGTCAACCCCGAGCAATCGAGCCCCGCTGGCGTACGTCCCCCCCACAGATAAGGGACGCCCCTCAGTGACTCGACGCGCGGTCCGAAGCGCGGAACCCGCGATCTCGCGGGCCCGAACGCGGATCGCGGTGCCGTCCCGACTCGGCCGTCCGGCAGTTCGAAGGTCGGCTGAACTCCCCGGCCGCCCAGCGGCGCGAGGCGAGAGTTCCACCATGCCCGCACTCGGGCCGGGCCCATTTCGGGCGCCGTGACACGAATCCACGTCTCGAGTCGATTGACCCGCGCGGTCGCGCGGCGTCTCCAGTCGGCCGCTCGCGCGGCGTCACATCCGACCAGTCCCCATGCCCGAACCCAGCCCCGATAGCCGTCCGAGACGCTTTCGACTCGCCACCACTCGCCACCGCGATCTGCGCCCAGACGGCGCACCACTTCGCCAAACAGCAACTGACTCGTCAGCTCGGAGCGATGGTCGGCGCGTGCACGCAGGTCGAGGGCTGAATTCGCGACGATTCCATGCGTGATGCGGGTCACGAGCGGCTCTCAGCTCCCGACGGTGTTCAGCAGCTGGAAGCGCCCGAAACCATCGCGATCCGCGAACACGAATCGGCGGTACGGATTCGTGTAGTACCAGAGCTCGAGCTGCGAACTCTGTGAGGTCGCCGGTCGATTCTCGATCTGATCCGGCGGTCCGTTCTGAATGTAGATGCGCCCCATGTCGCTGCGCCAGCCTGGCCCGAAGCCCTGAAAATGCCGCTCCGAGTAGCGCACGCGGCGCACGAATTCGAGCAGCGACTCGTTGCGAGGCGTCTCGGGGGTCGGGTCCCGCCGCCGCCAGAACTCGTTCCAGCCGTCCGCCTGGCGGTCGGGTGCGAGCGCTTTCAGGGCCTCGATCTCGGCCGAGGTAGCAATGAAAGCAAGCGGCTCCAGCATGGTCTCGAACTCACGGCCACGCGGCGGGCCGCTCTGCTCGACCGTGAAGCTACGTTCGACCCGCCAGCGTGAACTGCCCTCGACCAGCTCGACGACGAACACGTAGTCGCCGATGAACAGGTCGGAGCGCGCCGGCCGCAGGAGGACAGGCTCGGCCGAGTGCCCGAGCGACACTTCGAGTGCTCCGTTCACGACCTCCTCCCCGAGGTCGTCGAGGATGCGGTAGCGGAATGGATACTTGCGTGGCCAGTCGCCGGCCCGGCGGTCGAACAGCGTGGCGCGCGCGGCCATCGAGGAGACCGTGACGCCGAAGACCCGGCCGGGTTCGGCCGTAAAGGTCTTCGCCGAGTCGACGGTGCCAAGTTCCAGGTCCGCGAATCCCACTGGTACGCGGCTGTAATCGGGGACTTCGATCTTGGTCTGGGTATTGGAGCCGAGCCCCGAGTTCAAGTCGCGAACCTCGACTCGCAACTCGTAGCGGCCGGCGGGAATCGGAAACGATCGCCGATCCGCCACCCTCGAATTCGGCGATCGCGAGGCGGCGGCAGTCGGAACCACCACCCGCCGCTCCCAGGTGTCGCCGAACTGGCGACGGCCCCGGCCGGGATCGAAAACGACCGTGAATTCGACGCGCGCCGCGCGGCGGTCGGCGGGTCCGACCTTCACCCACTGGACTTCGTAGAACGGCACGGAGACCGAGACCGTCATCGTCGGCTTGCCGTCGCCGTCCAGCGAAATCACCGGATCGGCGAGAAAGTAGGGCGCCGCATCGGGTCGCAGCGGCGCCAGATCGAGCGCTCGAGCGGGGGCCGAGGACCAGGCTCCGGCGAGCACCACCAGCGTCGCGAGCATCCGGGCACGCGGTCGAATCGGTCGCAGATTCACGCATGCGACGCTAGCACACGCGGCGACCCGCGCGCAGCGCGAAGGCCTTGACCCGCCCTCTTCCGCATCCCATAGTCGTGTGTCGCCGGGTGCGATTCCTGACCGGGAATTGGAGCGCGTGCAGTTGCCACCCATCTCGAACGCCGTACGAAGCCTGTGGTTCGTCGGCGCCATGCTGAGCCTGACGTTTGGAACCGCGGTCGCCACTGCGCCGCCGCGTTTCGGGCCGGTTCCGGCCCAGATCGAGCTCGCCTCCCAGGCTGGAGTGCTGAGCGTCGGCCCCTCGAGTTCGCCGAGCGGCGGCGGTGCCACGCTGCTTGCGCAGCCCGACTGGCTGGTTCCGGTCGTCCTGGTCGACTTCCCCGATCAAGCCTTCGCCGCCGGCTCAACGAACGCTCACTGGGATTCGGCGCTCTTCGACACCACCGGGGCGACCCTTCGCGGCTCGGTCTACGACTACTTCCGATGGGCATCGAACGGCCGCGCGCGCGTTCGCGGACGGGTCGTCGCCCGCATCCGCATGCCGCAGCCCAAGACCTACTACGCGAACAACAGCTGGGGGCTCGGCGTGCTGTCGACCCCGAACAACATCTACGGCGTCATCGACGAAGCCCTGCGCGCTTCGGACGCCACGGTCAACTGGGCGCCGTTCGATCTCAACCACGACGGCATGGTGGACATGCTCTGGGTGGTGCATTCCGGCATCGGCGGCGAGGCGACCGTGGCACGGGACAACCTGTGGTCGGTGACCTCGACGATGAGTTCGTGGGCGCAGGGCTCACCGTTCACCAGCAATGATCCGATTCCCGGTGGTGGCGGGTTGCGAGTTCGCATCGACCGATTCTCGATGTTGCCCGAGCTCTCGGCGCACCATGCGGGTGCTCTCGCCGAGATCGGAGTGTTCTGCCACGAGTTCGGTCATGCGCTCGGGCTGCCGGATCTCTACGACACGTCCGGGAACTCGCGAAACTTCGGACCCGGCAACTGGTCGCTGATGTCGACCGGCACCTACGGTGGGGACGGCGTCACACCCGAGTCCCCCGCGCACCCCGGCGCATGGGCGAGCGCCTTTCTGGGTTGGGCACCGGTCCATACGCTGACGACCGACAGCGTTTTGACGCTGCGATCGGTCGCCGCGGGGGGAACCGTCCATTCCTTCTTCTTCGGCGGCGAGAACGGACCCGAGCACTTCATGATCGAGTACCGCGATCGGAGCGGATTCGATTCGTCGCTTCCGAGCGAGGGGTTGCTCGTCTACCACCTCGACGACGCACTCATCGGTGCTCGGTTGGGAGTGAATCGGGTCAACGCGGGAGCGATTCCAGGGCTGCGGCTCGTCGAGGCTGACGGGCTCGGCGATCTGGTGGATGGGCGGAGCCGTGGAGACGCTTCGGACATCTTCCCGGGACCGCTCGGCGTCGAGCGAGTCGACGACCGAACGGTTCCGAACCTTCGCGCCAACAACGGGACGCTCACGCACACCGCACTCGAGGACATCACGCCGCTCGGCGACTCGTTGCGAGTGCGGGTGCGAACCCGGCCGCTCGGCTGGCGCCCGCTCGAGGTGTTGCCAGGCGTCAGCGGCACTCCGGCCGGCGTGCTGGGCTCGGCTCGGCGCGCGGCGCGCGTGATCAACGGCGAGATCGTCGCGGCTTCGAGCGAGGTGAATCTCGGTGTGGCGCGTGTGATCGTGCGCGTGAAGCCGGCGAGCGGGCCATGGGGGACCCCCACGGTGCTGAACAACGGCGGCGCAGCCGCGACCGAACCCACGCTCGCGGCGATCGGCGGCAACGATGCGGCCGCGATCTGGAGCGACAGCCGGCACGGATCGAACGAACTCTACTGCCGCGTGCGTCGCCAGGGCGTGTGGATGGGCGAAATCCGGCTCACCGATCTGCCGGGAAGTTCTCGATATCCGGCGATGGTTCCCGACGGCCTCGGGCACGTGCACCTGGTGTGGCAATACACGCCGCCGGGGGGTACGCCGCAGCTGCTCTACGCGCGCGTGGTGCCGGGCCAGACCGCAGTGGCACCTGTCCCGGTCTCACCCGACAGCTCGCGACCCGACGCGCCGGCGATCGCCGCGACTCCCACGGGCGGCTGCTATGTGTTGTGGCCGGAGCGGGCCACGACTCCCGCCCGTTTGTGGTTCGCGCGCATCGACCCGGATAGCGGAGTCGGCCCGCGCAAGCGGCTCACCCCGAATGACGGCTCCTCGCAAGCGGCGGTCGCGGCCGCCGTCGATCAGTTCGGCACCCTGCACGCCGTGTGGCCGACCGTGGTCTCGGGGCGTAGCGAGATTCACTATCACGCCGAGCCGGGCCCGACCTCGGGGCTCGGGAATCCCGATTCGACGCTCGAAAACCGCGCCGAGGCGATCCAGAATCTGGCGCTCGAAGTCGACAGCAAGGGCAGCATGCACATGACCTTCGAGGCCCTGACCGGTGGAGTGAATACGGTTCGCTACCGCCATCGCACGACCGGCGGTGTCTGGGACTTCGGCAGCACCGGGATCACGCGCCCCGAGGATGGATTCGCGACTCAGATCCAACCGGTACCGGAGTCGGAGGACCGGGTGACGCTGGTGTTCGGTTCGAGCATCGGGATCGAAGGGCGCTGGATGTCCTGCACGCGTGACGCATTCGCAACCCGACTGCCGACCAGCGCGCCGCTTCCCGCTCCTGCGCCTCCGCACGCCGCCCTGCGAGCGCATCCCAATCCGTTGCGCGGCGGCGTCGAACTGCGCCTTCGCTGGCTCGACTCAATCCCTCCTCTCCACGCCGAGATCGAGGTCGTCGATCTGCGCGGCCGCCGCATGATCGCGCGACCGCTCATGAAGGAACTCGGCGTCTGGGAGGCTCACGTTCCGGGCGAGCTGACCGCACGCTGGCCCGCCGGCGTCTACTTCGTGCGAGTGGCGGGTGGCTCACGAGCCGAGCGAGTGGTACTGCTGCACTGATGCAGGTCCTCCTCGGTGGTCCCTTCGAGCCTCGAACCGCGCACGCGAGGCGCCGTGTCTCGTTGCCAGTCGCGCTCGCTGCGGTGTTGCCGCTCATCATCGGCGCGCCTGAGCCGGCGTCGCTTCCCAACGAATCGGGCTGGCCGTGGGCGGCTCGCTGGGCGTATCCGGTCGGCGACTCGACCGCGTGGGGCGAGCCCGATTCTCAGGGCGCGCCGCCGTTTCGCGTCACCCGCAATGTCTCGCGCGGACGTGGCAATCGACCCCATCAGGGCGCCGACCTCTCGAATCGTCGCGCCGGTGACGTGGTCCGGGCCGCGGCACCCGGCTGGGTGCTGGCAGCGGGCCCCGGCCGCCGCGGAAATGGATTCGGCTGGCACGTGGCACTGGCCCATCGACTTCCCAATGGAGAATTCGCCTATAGCGTCTACGGGCACCTGATCGCCGGCAGCGTGACCGTGGCGCCCGGTCAGAGCGTTGTGCTCGGGCAGACGCTCGGACGCGTGGGTGAGACCGGTCGCGCCTACGGACCGCATCTGCATTTCGAGGTGCGGCGGCCCCGCGTCCTCGGCGAACGCTGGGAAGCTGCGCGACCCGTCGATCCCATCGAGTGGATCGGCGATCGAAGGCTCGAGCCGCGCATGGAGTCGGCCGCCATTGCACGCCTGCTGGCGTGGGGCGAATCGATCGCAGCGATCGAATCGGGCACCGCGCCCGAGGCGCTGCTCGATCGTTCCACCTGGTGGCGCATGCTGGCAGCCGCACTCGCGAGCGAGATCGACCCGACGCGCGGACCGCTCGAAACGCGCCGGCGCCTCGAGGAGGCTCGCATCCTGCCCGCCGATGGCGCACGCCTCGGTGGTGCGCCGTGCAGCGAGGCGGAGCTGGAATCCGCACTGCGGGCGCTGAGCCTTCGTGACGCGCTTGCGCCGCCTCCCGAGACCTCGAGCGCGATCGAGTCGGATCCCGAGACCGAATCGGTTCGCGAGTCGCGTACGATTTCGTTGCGCGCGTTGGAAACAGCTCCGGCGCGATCCGATTCCATGTTCGGACCGCCGATTCCACTCACCGTGGTGCGGGGCCTCGATCGCCTCGCGCAGGCACTGCGATCGCGACCCGCCGACCGCAACCTTCCGGGCGCCTCCACTCCGGCACCGGTGCCCGCGGGCCGCGAGCGGCGCGCCAGCCCTTGACGCGAGCGGCGCGCCGTGACAGCGTGCCGCGCGACAGCAATTCCAAGGCTGAGATGGGGACAGTAACGGTGTCCGCGCCACAGCGAGCCGGGGGCGGTGAGAGCCCGGCGCCACCGGACACCGCGAAGATCACCCCGGAGCCGCCGCACCGAACTCACGCCTCGAAACCGGGTGAGCAAGTGCGGACGGGTGCCCCCCGAGAGCGGGCAGGGCGGGGCCACACGGCTCGCCCATGAGGCGGTGCTCCGAGAGGACGCCGTGAAGTCGGGTGGTACCGCGAACTCGATTCGCCCCGACGGTCGTTCTCGACCGTGGGGGCGTTTTTCTTTGGGAGGCATGCATGGCTGGCTACCGCGACACGCTGAACCTGCCGCGAACCGACTTCCCGATGAAGGCGGACCTGCCGGGCCGTGAGCCGGAGCGGCTGCGCTGGTGGGCCGAGCGCGGCGAGTATCAGCGACTGCGTGAGCAGAAGCGCGGGCGTCCGCTCCTGATCCTGCACGATGGTCCGCCGTACTCGAACGCTCACATCCACATGGGTACCGCTTCGAACAAGGTGTGGAAGGACGCCGTGGTTCGCAGCAGTTCGCTGCTCGGATTCGACTCTCCGTACGTGCCGGGCTGGGACAATCACGGCATGCCGATCGAAATTCAGGTCACGAAGGAGTTCCGAGAGAAGAAGCTCCAGCCCGACCGAATCGAGTTGCGCCGCCGCTGCCGCGAGTACGCGGCCGAGTGGGTCGCCGTCCAGCGTGCGGAATTCGAACGCCTCGGAATCTGGGGGGAATGGAGCAAACCCTACCTGACGATGGAGCATGCGTTCGAAGCCGAAATCGTCCGCACCTTCGCGGGTCTCGCCGAAGCCGGCTTCGTGCAACGCGGCATGCGCTCGATCCACTGGTGCCCGACCGATCGCACGGCGCTGGCCGAAGCCGAGATCGAGTATCAGGACATTCCGTCGCCGTCGATTCACGTCGCCTTCCCGCTTCGTGAAGACGCCCAGGGCGTCTTCGCCGGACTCTCGCCCGCGGTCGAGGCCGTCGCCTGGACCACCACGCCCTGGACGCTGCCTGCGAATCTGGGCCTCATGGTGGATCCCGAGGCCCCGTACGTCGTGGTGCGCCACGGAGACCGCCACCTGCTGATCGCGGCACCGCGCCTCGAGGCGGTCGAGAAGGTGCTCGGCAGCGCGCTGCCCGAGGTGCGGCGTGTCGCGGGGCGTGAGCTGCTCGGGGTGCTGTTCGAGGCGCCGTGGGGCAATGCGTCGCGAGTCGTCGACGGCACTCCGTTCGTCAGCATGCAGGACGGCACCGGGCTCGTTCACACCGCACCCGGGCACGGCAAAGAAGACTTCGCGGTCGGATTGCGCGAGGGACTCGGAGTCGTGAATCCGGTCGACGATGCGGGCCGCTTCGAGCTCGGCGCAGAGCCCTTCGTAGGTCGCAGCGTGCTCGACGTCGATGCCGACGTGATCACATGGCTCGGCGAGCGCGGGCGGCTGCTGGCGAGCGGAACACTCACGCACAGCTACCCGCATTGCTGGCGCTGCCGACGGCCGGTGATCTTCCGCGCCACCCGTCAGTGGTTCATGATGATCGACCATCACGATCACCGCGAACGCGCGATGACGGAGGTCGAGCGCGTGAAATGGGAGCCCGAGGGCGCGCGCAATCGCATTCGCGATGCCGTGCGGCTGCGCCCCGACTGGTGCCTGTCACGCCAGCGCTCGTGGGGGGTCGGCATTCCCGCCCTCTATTGCGAGAGCTGCAACGCCGCCCTCCTCGAGCCTCGCGTCATGAAGCGCGCCGCCGAGCTGACGCGCGAGCACGGCTCGGATGCGTGGTTCGAGCAGCCGGTCGAGGCGTTCCTGCCGAGCGGTTTCCGTTGCCCGCAATGCGAGGCGGCCGGGCCGTTCCGCAAGGAAACGGACATCCTCGACGTGTGGTTCGACTCCGGCTCGACGCACCGAGCCATTCAGGTCACGCATCCGGAATTCGGCGAAGCGTGGCAGCGCGCTGTGCGCGAGGCCGGTCGCATCGTCTACTTCGAGGGTCCCGACCAGCACCGCGGCTGGTTCAACTCGTCGCTGATGGTCGGCGTCGGACTCACGGGTCATGCGCCCTACACCGACGTGCTCACCCATGGCTGGGTGCTGGATCGTGACGGCCGTGCGATGCACAAGTCGCTCGGCAACGTGATCGCGCCCGACTCGATCATCGTGCGCTACGGTGCCGACATCGTGAGGTGGTGGGCGCTGGCGACCGACTGGCGCAACGACGTGCGAGTCGGCGACGAGATCCTGCAGCGCGTCGCCGACGCCTATCGGAAGGTGCGCAACACGTTCCGCTTCCTGCTCGGGAATCTCGACGACTTCCGTCCCGAGCATGCCGTGCCTTTCGCGCGCCTGACTCCGGTCGATCGAGCGTTCGCGAGTCACCTCGCGGCGCGACTCGAGCGGATGCGCGAGGACTATCGGAACTTCCTGTTCCATCGCGTGACCGACGCGCTGCTGGACGTCTGCACCGTCGATCTCTCGGCGGTCTTCCTGGACGTTGCGAAGAATCGGCTCTACACGCTGGCGGCCGACGATCCCGCCCGCCGTTCGGCGCAGACCGTGCTGTGGCGCGCATTGCATGACCTCGCGGTCGCGGCCTCACCGATCCTGGTGTTCACCGCCGAGGAAGTCTGGCAGAGCCACCCGGGGCTGGTCGCGACATGCGAAAGCGTCCATCTGAGTGAGTGGCCCGAACACACACGCGAGGCCGTCCACGAAGGACCCGCGGGTGACGACTGGGCGTTTCTGCTCGAGATCCGCGGAATCGTGAACGCCGCGATCGAGCCGCTGCGTGCCGCCAAGACGCTCGCGACCACTCAAGAAGCCGAGGTCACGCTCACCGCCGCACCACCGACGATCGCACGACTCGCGCAACTCGGGGGCGAATTGCTCGGCTTCCTGCTCGTGGCGCGTGCGGAACTGATCGAGGACCTCGACGCGACCGACGTGAGAGTCGAAGTGCAAAAGACCTCGCTGCCGCGCTGTGAACGCTGCTGGACCCATCGTCCGGACGTCGATGACACGCCCGGTCAGGCGGCGCTGTGCAGTCGCTGCAACCGGGTCCTCGCCGCGCGCAGCTAACCCGGCAGGTCCAGCTCGGCCTGGCGCGGATAGCGCTGCTTGAGGTCGTCGACCAGCGAGCGAAATGCGGGCGAGTCGCCTTGCAACGCCACCGCATCGGTGTCGATCGTGAGCACCTCGTGGTTCACGCGTGCGCGCTCCATCCAGCCGTCATAGGCGAGATTGAGACGCTGGATGTAGTCGATGCCGATGCCCTGCTCGCTCGGGCGGCCGCGCCTGGCGATCCGCTCCATGAGCGTCGCCGGCCTCGCCTGCAGGTACACGATCAGGTCGGGCGGCCGCAGGTGGCTCGTCAGCACCTCGAACAGGGCGCTGTAGTTCTGATAGTCGACCTCGGTCATCGAGCCCTGTTCACGCAGCGTGCGCGCGAAGATCTCCGCATCCTCGTAGATGGTGCGATCCTGGATGAACGGCAGCGAGCTCTTCGAGATCTCGACCTGCGCCTTGTAGCGTTCGCTGAGGAAGTAGATCTGCAGGTGAAAGCTCCAGCGCGGCATGTCGGCGTAGAACGGATCGAGGTACGGGTTCTGGATCACCGGCTCGTAGTAGGCGAGCCACCCGAGTTCCTGACTCAGTCGCGTGGTCAGCTCGGTCTTTCCGGCGCCGATGTTGCCGGCGATCGCGAGAAAGTATCCGGGAGTCATGCCCGTCCCTCCGACGCGCCCACGGCGCGCAGGTCGATGAGCCGTCGGCTCATGAGGCGTCCGGCTCGTCGGCCTCGCCGCCATCCGACGCGTCCGCGCGGCGGAAGCGACCGGCATCGAGCGTGTGCTTCTTCAGCAGGTCGTGGAGCGTCGGCCGGCTCACGTCCAGTTCGCGCGCCGCGCGCGTGATGTTGCCGGCATTGCGCGTGAGGGCTTCGATCAGCGCGCCGCGCTCGGCCTCGTCTCGCGTCTGCTGAAGCGGCAGCGAGGGCTCGGACGCAGCGTCGACTTCGTCGAGCTCGAGATCCTCGGGACGCAGGTAGGCGTCGCGCGCCAGGATCACGCCCCGCTGCACGCGATTCTCGAGCTCGCGCACGTTGCCCGGCCACGCGTGCGTCAGCATCGAGCGCAGCGCCGACTGCGTGAAGCCTCGCACCTTGCGTTTGTGGGAGCGCGCGAATTCCTCGAGGAAGAACTCCGCCAGGCGCCGCACGTCCTCGCCCCGCTCGCGCAGCGGCGGCACCTGGATCGTGACCACGCTCAACCGGTAGTAGAGATCCTCGCGGAACGTGCCGATCGCGAGCGCGTGTTTGAGGTCGCGATTCGTCGCCGCCACGACACGCACGTCCACGCGACGCTGCTCGCGACCGCCGATGCGCTCGACCACGCGTTCCTGCAGGAAGCGCAGCAGCTTGACCTGCAGGTGAACCGGCACCTCCCCGATCTCGTCGAGGAACAGCGTGCCACCCTCGGCCAGCTCGATCTTGCCCTCGCGCATGCGATGCGCGTCGGTGAATGCGCCGCGCTCGTGTCCGAACAGCTCGCTCTCCATCAGGCTCTCGGGGATCGCACCGCAGTTGATCGGGATGAACGGACGGTCGCGCCGCGGGCTCGCCTCGTGGATCGCGTGCGCCACCAGTTCCTTGCCGGTGCCGTTCTCCCCCAGCACCAGGACGGTCGCGTCGGTTCCGGCCACCCGCTGGACGAGCGAGAACACCTTCTTCATCGGGTCGGACTCGCCGACCAGGCGGTGATAGCGGCGGCGCGCGCCTCCGGCCGGTAGTCCGCGCTCGGCCTCGAGCTGCTGGACGTGCAGGGCGCGCCGCAGGATCACCCGCAGCTCGTCCAGCTCGATCGGCTTGGCGTACCAATCGACGGCACCGCGCTCGATCGCGAGCAGCGCGTTCTCGCGATTGGCGTTGCCGGTCACCATGATGACCTTGGTGAGGGGATGCCGCTCGACGATCTCGGACAGCAGCACCATGCCATCCTCGGCGCCGGTGCCGCGGGCGGTGAGCGTGACGTCGAGCGTGACGAGACTCGGCTTCGAATCACGCAGCGCGCGGCGCGCCTCGTCTGCACTCGCGGCCGTGAACACCTCGTACTCCTCGGAGAGTCCCCAGCGCAGCTGATTCCGGATCGTCTCCTCGTCTTCGACGATCAGGATGCGGGCGCGTTCGGTCATGCCTCACCTCCGAGCACGCGGGCCGCCGCGACGCGCGGGACCCGGACTTCGAACGTCGTTCCGCGTCCCGGCGCACTGCGCACCACGATGGTGCCGCCGTGCGCTTCGACAATGCTCTTGCTGTGCGCGAGTCCGATGCCGAGCCCCGCCGACTTGGTGGTCGAGAACGGACGGAACAGCGAATTTCGCACGAATTCGTCGGTCATGCCACGGCCGTCGTCGTGCACCTGAAGCAGCAGCTCGCCGTTGGTGGACTTCACGGAGTGCACGGCTTCGAGCGTGATCACACCGGGTCCCTCCAGTGCTTCGCGCGCATTGACGAGCAAATTCGTGAGCACCCGCGCCATCTGTTCGGTGTCCAGCATCGCACACAGCTCGGAGTCGCACTCGATGCGGAACGTGATGCCGGCGTGCGTTCCCTCCGCCATTCCGGCCGCCTGGGCGGCACTCGCAAACAGCGCGTGCACCGGGCTCTCGACGGGTCGCAGCCGTACCGGGCGCGACACCGCCGACATCTGCGTCATCAGCTCCTTCAGGTTGCCGACCGTGCGCTCGACGACCCGCATCGCGTCGCGCTGAAATTCCGGATCGCTGATGTGCCGGCGAGCGTTGCCGAGCATCAGCGAGAGCCCCGAGACCTGGTTCTTGATGTCGTGCAGCACGTAGCTCGACAACCGGTGCATGGATTCGAACTGGCGAGTCTCCGCCAGCTCGCCGGCGAGATGCGCGAAGCGCAGGGCCGCTCCGAGCTGAGGCGCCATGGTGCCGAGGAACTCGACGTCTTCAGCCGAATAGTCCTCGTCGATGCGCTTCTCGGACAGCCACAGCAACCCGACCCGATCGTCGCCGGCGAACAGCGGTGCACACAGCTCGGCGCCGATCGCCTTCACCAGCTCGCGATTCTCGGCCGCGGCGGGAATCAGATCGAGATCGGCGCGGATGGCTCGGAACACCAGCGGTTCGCGTACGCCGGCGAGCCGCTGGATCAGCGGATTGTCGGGGCGGAGCGGTTCCTCGAGCGGCTCCGGAGCCAGCCCCGTGCTCGCGAAAACACAGCGGTACTCACCGCTGACAGGATCCCGCAGGTGGATCACGATGCGCTCGGTCTCGAACACGGCACTCGCCAGCGATTCGACCTGCCGGTAAAGATCCTGAGGACGCGCCGACGGGACCAGCGTACGGCTCACCCGCTCCCACTCGCGCCGGTAGTCGAAACGATTCGAGTAGAAATTCCGATCGATAAAGCGGCGGATGCCGCGGCTCGCACGCGGGATCAGCGCAAACACCACCAGCGCGAGCGCGAAACCCACCATCAGGAGCAGGACCGCACCGCGCTTCCACTCCGGAGGCAGCGCCGGCAGCAGCTTGGACAGCCCCGCCATCACGAGCAGGAAGACACCGGCGATCGTGAGCGAGACCGACGAGAAGTAGATCACCGGTCGGGCCACCGGCACGCTCATGTCGGACAGTCGCCGCCGCGCGAGCGCCAGCGCGGTGACCGAGCCGACCAGGAACTTGGGAGCCGCCGCGGCCGACAACCACACCACGCGGATGCCGTCGCTCAGCAGCCCCATCGCCACCACCACCAGCGAGGCGACCGCACCGAGCACCAGCGCGACCATCACCGCACGCAGGCGACGCTGGGTGCTGGCGGGCGCCGAGCGCAGCGTGCCCTCGAGATTCATCACGATCGCGACCAGCACGACCACCAGGTAGATCAGGTAGACCTTGCCGAGGTCGCCGAGCACCAGCACCGCGTTGCCGCCGACGCCGACCATCTCGCGCACCACGTACGGAGTGCCGGCGAGGAAGAACATCGCGACACAGCCGGCAAGCGCGAGCGCCAGGTAGGCGGAGGCGCGCACCAGCTGCTGCATGGGCTGCGGGCGCGCCAGCACCACGCTGAGCCCCAGCCACAGCCACGAGGCGAGCGCCGAGATGCCGAGCACCGAACTCGCCCAGGTGCGCGCCGCGGCGCTGGTGTCGGCGCGCAGCACACCGAGCAATGCCGCCTCGTAGGCGGCCACCACCATGAACGCGGCCGAGAACAGCAGGGTCTGGAGCCAGTGTCCGCGTCGCAGGGTCGCAAACACACCGATCAGGGCGCACAGCACCGCGGTGGCGGTGACCATCGCATCCTGGATCGGAAGGGCCAACGGACTCATGGGATTCGCGACTCCTTAGGGAAGCGCCGCGATGCGCGTCATCGCCTGCCTGCGATCGTCCTCGCGACTGCCGCGTCGTGCCAGCTCGGACCACAGGGTGGCGGCTCGCGCCCGGTCCTTCAAGCGCGCCAGCGCCAGGTCGCCGCCCCGCAGCGCTCCCTCCACTCCCTCGGCCTGGTCGGGGTAGAGCCGCCACAGCTCGGCCCACGCCGAGGTCGCGGCGCTGTCGCGGCCGATCGACTCGAGGATCAGCGCGCGCGTCCGGCGCGCCCGGCGCTGGGCGTCGGCGTCTCGCACGCTCGACAGGGTCTGTTCGAGTCGGCGCAGCGCGCGCTCGCCCTCGATCACCGCAAGGCCGTGCTCATCGAGTTCCAGGTGATGATCGACCAGCCGCAGCATCGCGCGAAACGAGCGCGGTGCGTAAGGGTCGGCGCCGATCAGCGCATGGATCTCGGGGCGTGCCTGCTCCCAGCGGCCCTCGCGCTCGAGTAGCAGCGCGCGTGCGAGCTGTGCGTCGAGTCGTGCCCCGGCGACGCCGTGACGCGCGTCGAGCCACTGAGTGTAGCTCGCCGCAGCGGAGTCGAGTCGTCCGTCGCGCTCCCACAGCTCCGCCTCGAGTTGCGCCGCCTGGAATGAGACCGAGCTGCTCGGCGCGTCGAACGCGAGCCGCGCGTGAACGCGTGCGCTGTCGAGTCGGCCATCCTGCGCGGCCAGACGCGCCAGCTCGAGATGGATCGCGGCTCGCCGCGCACCGATATGAGGCTCGGCGATCGCGCCTCTTAAAGCCGCCGCCACGGGCTCCGGATCGCCGGGGTGACGGGCGCGGCGCGTCTCAGCCAGTTCGAGCCACAACTCGGGCGCTCGCGCCTCTCCGCTCGAGGTCACGAGGTGTTGCAGCAGCGTGTGTTCGGTCGCGTCGAACACCGAGTCGGCGCTCGCGGAGCGGCCGGCCG